>NZ_JBHYVB010000093.1:13792-42110 GCF_042750115.1 Streptomyces sp. NPDC059455 | reverse complement strand
GGTGGGCGGCGGCGTATTCCGGCCGGACCGGGTCAGCGCACGGGCTGCTCCGCCGTGCCACCGCCCAGACCGTCGACGTACGAGGCGATCCAGGCCAGCGGCGCGTTCCAGTTGATGGTGATCTCGTTGCTGGAGAACGCCATCAGGCTGTCGGTGTAGCACATCGCCGGGGCGCAGCCCTTCAGCTTCTTCTTGGCCACCGGGTCCTGCAGCCCGGAGTTCGGGCCGCCCGCCAGCGAGCCGGGTGCCGGATGCGGCAGCCGGTGGTCGCGCTGGTGGGCCCAGAAGCGGTGGTGCTGGTTGTGCGAGTCCCGTTCGCCGTGGCCGGTGACATAGGACTGGTTGAGCGGATTGCCGCCCAGCAGATAGTCCATGCCGCGGAGCACCGCGTCGAGGTAGCGGTCCTTGCCCGTCAGATCGTGCGCGGTGGCGAGCACGATCATGTTGTTGAGCACCTGGCTGTTGGAGCCCCACTCGTACTTGCCGTCCTTCGGCGCGTACGGCACGCCGTAGGCCGACTTGGCGGAGTCCGCGGCGTAGCGGTCGGCGGCCTTCGTCACCATCGCGCGCGCCTCGGCGCGCTGCCGCTCGGTGAGCTTGTTGGGGACGGTGGCCAGGTCCAGCGCACCGAGACCCGCGGTCGAAGCCCACGACATGCCGCCGCCGCGCGGGAAGAGCGCGCCCACGTCGCGGTGCAGCGGCGAGTCGAGCACCGCCTTGGCGTAGGCGTGGTCGCCGGTGGTGATGAACAGCTCGGCCGCCGCCCAGTAGAACTCGTCGCCGACGGAACGGTCGCCGTAGGCCCCGCCGCCCGTGGAATCCTTGTCGCCGGCGTAGATCTTCGGATGTGCCTTGGCAGCGTCCCACGCGGTCCGGGCCGCGTGCAGACAGCGGGCGGCGAACTCCGGGTCGTGGGACTTGAACAGCCGGGCGCTCTGCGCGGCGGACGCCGCCAGGTTGAGCGTGGCCGCGGTGGACGGCTTGTGCAGCTCACGCGGCTGCTGGTCCTGGTCCGGCCGGGTCGGGAACCCGGTCCACTGCTTGTCGTGCACCTTATGGAACGCCATACCGGCGAGCGGCTCGCCCTTCGGCACCTGCATGCGCAGCAGGAATTCCATCTCCCAGCGGGCCTCGTCCAGGATGTCCGGGACGCCGTTGCCACGCTCGGGCACCCGGAGCCGGCCGTCGCCCAGCGGCGCGGCGTCGACGCCCTTGGTGGTGCGGGTGCGCTCGTACGCGGACATCAGCTGGGCCACCGAGATACCGCCGTTGACGACGTACTTGCCCTGGTCACCGGCGTCGTACCAGCCACCGGCGACATTCCGGCGGTAGTCGCACACGCCCTTGACGCACGGGACGTCGGTATCGCCCCGGTGCGGGGCGGCCTTGTCATGGCCGGCGGGACGGGCGTACTTGGAGCCCACGAGGTCCGCGTCGATCTTGATGCCGCTGCGGTTGTGGTAGAAGTACGCGAGCGCGTCGCTCCGCAGCGAGTCGTAGAGATGGTCACCGATGGCGAACGGCTCGCTCTTCTTCCCGTCGATGGTGACGGTGTAGCCCTCGCCCGCGTCCGTGACCTCGCTGAAGTCGAAGGTCTGGACGTTTTGCCGGGAGCTGGGGCCGACGCCCCGGGGCGTGGTGGTGCCGCTCGCCCGCTCGGTGCCGTCGGCGGCCCGGAGCGTCCAGGTCAGCGGCTTGGTGGCGGGGGTGACCACGGTGCCCTTCTTGGGGCCGTGGGTCAGATAGCCGACCTGGTTCACCCGCACCGGCGAGCCGGTGTCGGCCTTGGGAGCGGCCGTCCCGGCGCCGTGCCGCGCGTGGTGGTCCACGGCGCCCGCCGCGGGCGCGGCCAGGGCGCCCAGGGTCAGTCCGGCCGCGACCGCCGCGCCCACCATGCGCCGGCGGCGGTCGGTCCGGTCAGGGGTGATCCGTACGCGAGGAGCGGTAGCAGACAAGACTCAGCACTTCCGGGGGTTCGGCGTCTTTTCCGTCCCTCAGAGGCTATGAAGAGGCCCTGGCCTGCGGCTTCGTACGCTTAGCCGAAATCCGGGTACACCAGGTGACCGGGGTCGGCCTCCTTCAATCGAGGTATCGCGGGAGGTGAGCCGCGGTGGCGACGGGCTACCAGCGGGCGAGGTCCGCCTGGAAGGACGGGTCGAAGCGCCGCATGTACCCGGTGTCATCGCGGTTGCGCAGTCCGCACCGGACGTACCGCTCATGCAGGCGCGCCAGGGCGTCGGGGTCCGGCTCCACACCGAGGCCGGGGGCGCCCGGCACCGGCACCGCGCCGTCCACGAAGGTCAGCGCGCCGTCCACGATCATCCTCGGTCTTCCACGGCCAGTGGGTGTCACAGGCGTAGGTGAGGTTCGGGGTGGCCGCGGCCAGGTGGGTCATCGCGGCCAGGCTGATGCCCAGGTGCGAGTTCGAGTGCATGGACAGGCCCATGCCGAAGGTGTCGCAGATGCCGGAGAGCAGCTTGGAGCGGCGCAGCCCGCCCCAGTAGTGGTGGTCGGAGAGGACGACCTGGACGGCGTCGGAGCACGGTCATCGCGATGTACACGATGAGCCGCCACACCGACCGGGTACCGGACCGTCGGCCCTACCTCGCCATCGTGCTGGTGCTGTCCGCCATCGGCACCTTCCTCGCCACCCTGGGCTCCCCGTGGTTCGGGCTCGCGGCCGTCACGCTGGCCGCCATCGGCAGCAAGTGCGCCGCCAACCTCTTCTGGCCGCTGGCCCAGTCCACGCTCGACCTCAAGGGTCACGGCCGCGGGGCTCGCCGTCGTCAACTCCCTCGGCAACCTCGGGGGCTTCGTCTCCCCCACCCTCTTCGGCTATCTGGAGGAGACGACGGGCAGCACCAACGGCGGCCTCTACGCACTCTCCGCTGCCTCGCTGCTCGCCACCGTGGGCGTCTGGTTCATCCACCGCGGCAGCGGCCGTGGCGGAGCAAAGGCCGCCGCGCCCGCCTCCGTCCGGACCGCCTCCGGATGACCCCGGCGCGGCCCCGCCCGGAGCCGTGTGGTTCCGGGCGGGGCCGTGTGGTTCCGGGGGCCGTGGACGGCGTCACCGGCGTACGGCCGTCTCAATGGTGGCGCCGTCGCGGTCAGCCAAGCCCGGACGCGGGCGTGGGCACGGCCCGCGTGACCTGGATCTTCTCCCGGAACAGCAGTTCGTCGACCCGGGGGCCGATCTCCTGCTGCCACCGCTCGCTCTGGTAGACGGCCTCGTAGAGCCGCACCCGCTCCGCCTCGTCGGCGAAGCGCCGCAGCCACACATAGCCGTCGGGGTCCTCCTCGTCGATGAACGAGGCGATGACGTTCATCCCCCGCGACGTCTGGAAGGGGATCACCACCTCCTCCATGAAGCTGACCCATTCCTCCCGGCGGCCGGGCCTGGTCTGGTAGCGGCGGATCTCGTAGAACATGTGCGTCTCCTCGGGCTGTGTGACGGGTGGTGCGAAGTGGCCTCGGGCGTCGGCCGTCGGCCGGGAAGCGGTCAGGCGCCGGTACGGAGCACCAGCTTGCCGCGGGTGTGGCCGTCCTCCCCCTGGCGGTGGGCGCGGGCGGCCTCCTCCAGCGGGAAGACGTCCGCCACCTCGACCTCGACCGCGCCCTGGTCGATCAGTCCGGCGATGGTGGTCAGGGCGGCGCCGTCCGGCTCGACGAGGAAGGGGCTGGTGCGCACGGAGCGGGCGTCCGCGGCCTCCCGCAGTTCGGGGCTGACGCCACTGGGGACGGCGACCAGCAGTCCCCCCTTCCTGAGCACCTCCAGGGAACGGGTGCTGGTGGCGTCGTGCTCGTCTCCGAGCAGGTCGATCACCACATCGATGTCCTCGACCGTGTTCTCGAAGCGCTGCTTGGTGTAGTCGATCAGCTCCGCCGCTCCGAGCCGGCCGAGCCACTCGTGGCGGCTCTCCCGGGCGGTCCCCACGACCCGCGCCCCCAGGTGCCGTGCGAACTGGACGGCGAAGTGCCCGACGCCACCGGCGGCGGCGTGCACCAGAACCCGCTGACCGGCCTCCACCTTGGCGGTGTCCACCAGGATCTGCCAGGCCGTCAGCGCCGCCAGCGGCACGGCGGCCGCCGCCTCATGACTCAACGTGGCGGGCTTACGGGCGAACTGACGGGCGGGGGCCGTCACGAACTCGGCGTACCCGCCCGCCTGACGGGGGAACCACGGCATTCCGTACACCTCGTCGCCGGGGGCCAGCGTGGTCACCCCGAACCCGACTTCCTCGACCACCCCGGAGACGTCCCAGCCCAGGGTGAACGGCGGCTCGCCCAGCACGCCCGCCATGCCGCCGCCCTGACGGGTCTTCCAGTCGACCGGGTTGACGCCGGCGGCACGCACCCGCACCAGCACCTCGGTGGGCAGCGGCTCCGGCCGCGCGACCTCCGCGACGCGCAGCACCTCCGGGCCGCCGGGCGCGTCCTGTACCACCGCACGCATCTTGGACCTGGACACGTGTGCCTCCTGAGCTCATCCGTATCTCTCACGCCCGCACTCCGAACGCACTCGCACGCTAACCTCAGGGACGTGGTTACCCACAAGGGACACTGCTACCTTTTGGGTAGTACGAAGCGGCCCGGAAGGTTTCCCATGAGTACGCGATGCCACACGGGCCAGCACGCCCATCATGATGTGTACGAGGCCCAGTGCCCGTGCCGCGCCATGCTGGATCTGCTGGCCAACAAATGGTCGGCGCTGGCCATCGGCGCCCTGGAGGACGGCCCCCTCCGATTCGGCGCGCTGCAGCGCCGACTTCAGGGGGTCAGCCCCAAAGTACTCACCCAGACACTGCGGCGCCTCGAAGACGCCGGGCTGGTGGAGCGGACCGTCTACCCGGCCGTTCCGCTCCATGTGGAGTACGAGCTCTCCTCCCTGGGCCACAGCGCGTCCGTTCCGCTCAGGAATCTGCGTCTGTGGGTGGAGGACAATCTGGATCTCACCACCACGGCCGCGAATCCGATGTGACGGCGCCGGTTCCCCTGCCGGTCGCCGCCCGGCCCCCCCCCTCAGCCCCCTCCTCGCAAAACGAGAGGGCGCCCTGGTCCGGGTCCTGTCAGGCGGTGGGCGCGGTGCGGATGGCGGCGATGTCGAACTGGAGGCGGACCTTCTCACTCACCAGGGCGCCGCCCTCGGCCAGCCTGGCGTTGTAGGTCAGCCCCCATTCGGAGCGGTTGATGGTGGTCGTGCCGTCGAAGCCCGCCCGCTGGTAGCCGAAGGGGTCCGTGACATGTCCGATGTAGGTGAGTTCCAGGACGACGGGGCGGGTGACGTCCCTGATCGTGAGGTCCCCGGCCATGCGGTAGACGTCCGGGCCCGTGACCTCCACGGCGGTGCTGATGAACCGGATGTGCGGGAAACTTCTGGCGTCCAGGAAATCCCGGCCCATCAAGTGGTCGTCGCGCTGCTCGACACCGGTCTGGACACTGGCGGTGGACAGCAGGACCTCGGCCCGGGAACGGCGCGGGTCGCGGCCGTCGAAGTAGAGTCGGCTCTCGAATTCCGTGAAGGCGCCACGCACCGTACTCACCATGGCGTGCCGGACGGAGAAACCGATCCGGCTGTGTGCCGGGTCGACGATCCACTCTCCGGTGAGAGCCGCGACGCCGGGGTCCGGCAGAGCGACGGCGCTGGACGTCGCCCGAGTAGTGGGGGCCTCCGGTGCGGCGCTGGCGATCGCGCGGCGGGAGGTACTGCGGCTGAACAGGTTCATGCCACCCGTTGTTATTTCAACTTAGGGGATGACGCAACCCTTGATCAAGAGCAGATACTCAAGGATCTTGAGTAAGTGTCTGCGATGTACCCTCCGAGGAGAAGCCCCCGTTGACGACCGACAGTTACTACGAGCCGATCGACGAGCACCGCTACAAGCCAACCTCCCACGTCAGTGGCGCCTGGAGCACCGACGAACAGCACTTCAGCCCGCTCGGCGGTCTCATCGTCCACGCCATCGACCGCCATCTCGCCACCCGTCCGCACACCGGGTTGCTGCTCAGCCGGATCAGCTTCGACATCCTCGGGCGCCTCGCCCTCGACGAGTGCGAGATCCGGGTGGAGACCATCCGGCCCGGCCGCACCATCGAACTCCTCGAGGCCGTGGTGCTCATCGCCGACCGTCCCGTGGTCCGGGCGCGTGCCTGGCTCCTCGCCGCCGTGGACACCGCGTCCGTGGCCGGTGGCACCGGGGACCGGCTCACCGCTCCCGAGAAGCTCGACCCCTGGTCGATGGCCTCACTGTGGCCCGGCGGGTACATCGCCTCCCTGGACTCCCGTCCGCTCGCGCCGCGCGAGCCGGGCCGCGCGACCCTCTGGGTCTCCACCCCGCTCGCCCTGGTGGCCGGGCAGACCAGCACCCCACTGGCCTCGTACATCGCGCTCGTGGACACCGCCAACGGCATCGCCGTACGGCAGTCGCCCACCACCTGGATGTTCCCCAACGTCGACCTGACCATCCACCTCCACCGGCAGCCCGAGGGCCGCTGGACCGGGCTGGACACCACGGTCACCTTCGGCGCCACCGGCCAGGGCATCACCAGCACCGTGCTGCACGACCTGCGCGGTCCGGTCGGCCACGCCCAGCAGATCCTCACCGTCCGGCCCCTGCCCGGCACCTGACCGCGCACGGGACAGGCCGCCACCGGCGAGGTGGCGGCTCCCCCTGTACGATGAGCCCGCAAGCAACGAACCACTCTGCCTGACGCAGAGCTGGCGCGACCGCTCGGCGGCCGCGGTCCTTCAAGCCCCCTGATCGGCGCGGACCCGGTATCTACCCCGGTCCAGCGCGAGAGGACAGCTCTCGGCGCACTCCGCCACGCCGGCCCGGGTGCGCTACCAGGCGGCGGAAAGGCATCGGCCGTGGCATCCGCGGTCTCCAGCGACACCCCTCCCCCCGTACAGCGCGTCGGCTACCGGCAACTGCTGCGCACCCCGGGCGCTTGGACCTTCCTGCTGCCCGGGTTCGCCGCCCGGCAGCCGTTCGCGATGCTGACGATCAGCATCGTGCTCCTGCTGCGCCACACCACCGGGTCGTACGGTCTCGCCGGCGCGGTCGCGGCCGTCACCGGCGTCTCCATGGCGCTGTTCGCGCCGCAGAGCGGCAAGCTGGCCGACCGCCACGGGCAGCGCGCGGTCCTGGTGCCGGGTGTGCTGCTCCACACGGCGGCCGCGGCCCTGCTGACGGCGCTCGCACTGGCCCACGCGCCGCTGTGGGCGCTGATCGCCGCCGCGGTGCCCACGGGCGCCTCCGTCCCGCAGGTCGGGCCCATGGTGCGGGCCCGCTGGGCGGCCGCCCTCGGGGACGGCGTGGCGGGCGGATCCGGGCCGCGCCCGGGACGCCATCCGCTGCTGGCGACCGCGGCCGCGTTCGAGTCCGTGACGGACGAGCTCACGTTCGTCATCGGCCCCGTCTTCGCCACCGCCTTGAGCACCGCCGTGCACCCGGCCTCCGGCCTGATCGCGGAGGCCGCGCTGACACTGGTGGGCGGGCTGCTCTTCGCGGCCCGGCGCCGTACCGCGCCCCCGCCGAGCCCGGCGCGGGCGGACACGCGGGAGCGGCACGCCTCGGCCCTGTCCATGCCGGGTGTGCGGGTCCTCGCCGTGGCCTTCCTGGGCATCGGCTCGGTCTTCGGCGGGATGCAGGTCGCCCTGACCGCCTTCACCCAGGAGCAGGGTCGACCGGGCCTGAACGGTGTGCTGTACGGCGTCTTCGCGGCGGGCAACATGCTCGCGGGCGTCGCCTGCGGCGCCATCGCCTGGCGCACCTCCCCGCGACGGCGGCTGCTGACCGCCTACGCCGCGCTGACGCTGATCTGCTCGACGCTGTGGGCGGTGTCCGCGCCACTGCCGCTGGGCGTGCTGGGACTGCTGGCGGGCCTGTGCATCGCACCGGCACTCATCACCGGGTACACCCTGGTGGAGGCGCTGGTCCCGGCCGCCTCCCGGACGGAGGCGTTCACCTGGCTGACCGGCGCGGTCGCGCTGGGGCAGGCCGCCGCGGTGACGGCGGGCGGACAGGTGGCGGACGGCTTCGGCGCGAGCGCCGCCTTCACGGTGCCGCTCGTGGGCACGGCCCTGGCCCTGCTGACGGTGGTGTCCCTGCGCGCCCACATCGCACCGCGCGGCACCACCACGGCGATACGCCAGGACCAGCGCATGGCCGTACCAGCTGCCGCGAGGGCATGTCAGTCGGTGAGGAACGACGACACGATCGCCCCGGCTTCCGGGCGGCACTCCTCGAAGTAGCCGTGCCGGGCGCCCTCGAAAATATGCGTCCGCGACCGGGGGATGCGGGAGGCGAGCAGCGGTGCGTTGGCCGCCGGGGTGAGCCGGTCGTCCGCTCCGTGCAGGATCAGCGTGGGCGCGCCGATCAGCGGGAGGACGTCCCAGGCGTCGTGTTCATTGCTGGCCACCAGATGGCGCCGCCGGGCGTGCGGGGGCATGCCGGGGTCGCCGAGGGTCTTATACGGCCCGGGGTGCCCGGACCGCCAGGCCGGGGTGTACATGAGGTCGGTCAGCGCCTCCCGCGCCGCTGCCGCGTCGGCCTGGGCCAGGGAGCGCCGTACCGCCATGTCGCGCTCCGTCGCCCGTGGCCCGCCGGGTGAGGTGCAGCCGAGGACGAGCCGCCGGATCCGGTCCGGGTGGCGGGCGGCGGTCCACTGGGCGACCCGCCCTCCCATGGAGGTCCCGTACAGATCGGCGGACTCGATGCCCAGATGGTCGAGGACGGCGATCACATCGTCCGCGAAGTCCCGTGTCGCGTAGGGGTGGTCGGGCTTTCCGCTCTCACCGGTACCGCGCCAGTCCATGGTGAGGGTGGAGTGCGTGGTGTGGAAGTCCGCCCGTATGCCGTCCCACCAGTGATGGTTGTTGGCCTGGCCCGCCAGGAGCACCAGCGGCGCTCCGGTGCCCTGGCGCTGGTAGGCGAGGAGGGTGCCGTCCAGTGCGCGGGCATGGCCGGTGACCTGCTGGGGGACGTCGGTGCGTGCCATGGGTGTCTCGTGCCTTTCCAGCTTCGGGTGTTGTCGGCGCGCGCGGTGCGCGTATGCGACTGGGCGGAGGGCCACCGATTCTGCCGCACGGCCGAGGTGATCTGGTGGATGAGCTCCCGGGCGGCGGCCTCCACCGCGGGCGGTGGCCGCCCGGCCCCGCCGCCCGTTCAGCCGCGGGCGATGACCTTGCCCGGGTTGAGGATGCCGTGCGGGTCGAGGGCCGCCTTGACCGCGCGGTGCAGGTCCAGAACGGCCGGGGCGAGCTCCCGCTCCAGACCGTCCCGCTTCAGCAGGCCCACACCGTGTTCACCGGTGACCGTGCCGCCGAGGTCGATGGCGTCCGCGATGATCTCTTGGAACGCGGCCTGGGCCCGCTCCCGGGCCGCCGTGTCGCCGGGCTGGGTGATCAGCAGCGGATGGAGGTTGCCGTCACCGGCGTGGGCGATGTTGGCGATGAGCGTGTCATGGCGGGTGGCGGCGCGCTCGATCCGCGCCAGCATCTCCGGTACGGCCGCCTTGGGCACGCACACGTCCTCGGTGAGCACCGGACCCAGCCGCTCCAGAGCCGGGTAGGCGAGCCGCCTGGCCGCGAACAGCGCGTCGGCCTCCTCCTGGTCCGTGGACTGCGCGGCCCAGGTCGCCCCCGCCTCCTCGAAACAGGCGAGCATGCGCTCGGCCTCCTGCTCTCCGGCCGGGCCCGGGGCGTCCGTACGCCCGAGGAGCACCACGTCCGCGTCCACGGACAGGCCCATGTTCTTCCACTTGTCGACCGCCGCCAGGCAGTGCCGGTCGATGAGCTCCAGCGCGGACGGGGTGAGCCCCGCGGCCCCGATCGCGGCGACCGCGCGTCCCGCCGCCACGACCGAGGAGAAGTATCCGGCGACCGTGCGCTCCGCCTCGCGCCGCGGCCGCAGCCGCACCGTGACCTCGGTGATCACTCCCAGGGTGCCCTCGGAGCCGACCATCAGCCCCGCCAGGTCGTACCCGGCCACGCCCTTGGCGGTCCTGCGGCCGAGCCGCACCAGCTCACCGGTGCCGGTCACCACTTCCAGGCCGAGCACATAGTCGCGGGTGACGCCGTACTTCACACAGCACAGCCCGCCCGCGTTGGTCGCCACATTGCCGCCGATGGTGGACCAGGGCGCGCTCGCCGGGTCCGGCGGGTACCACAGCCCCCGCTCGGCGCAGGCGGCCCGCAGATCGTCGTTGACCACCCCGGGTCCGACGACCGCGAGGCGCTCCACGGGGTCGATCTCGTGGATGGTGTCCATGGCCTCGGTGGAGAGCACCACACAGCCCTCGACGGCGTTGGCGCCGCCGGAGAGACCGGTTCCGGCGCCCCGGGTGACCAGCGGAACGCCGTGCCGTACGCAGACCCGCACCACGGTGCGCACCTCCGGCGCCGTACGGGGCCGTACCACCACGCGGGGCGTGCCGTACGGCGCCCACTCCGCCTCGTCGTGGACGAATCCGGCGGCGACACCGGGGTCCTCGACCATCCGGCCGTCCGGCAGCTCCTGCCGCAGATCATCGATCAACACACCGGTCCCCTGCCTTGTCGTCGAGCACGGTCCTTCCGCTCGCACGGTACCCACCGACATCGGAAAGCGTGATCACCACCCCCTGCCACCGGGACGGCGACGGGTCCGCACTTGCGCGAGAACCATCGTTCTCCTAGTGTCGTGCCCGACGGAGAGAATGCCCGTTCTCCCCTCCCCCTCCACGACTCGAGGAGTCGACATGACCGACGCCGCACGTCCTCCGTTCCCCCCGTTCACCCGCGAGACCGCCATCGAGAAGGTCCGGCTGGCGGAAGACGGCTGGAACTCCCGTGACCCGGAGAAGGTCGCCCTGGCCTACACCGTCGACTCGCGCTGGCGGAACCGCGCGGAGTTCGCCACCGGGCGCGCGGAGATCGTCGCCTTCCTCACCCGCAAGTGGGCGAAGGAGCTGGACTACCGGCTCATCAAGGAGCTGTGGGCCTTCGACGGCAACCGCATCGCCGTACGCTTCGCCTACGAATCCCACGACGACTCCGGCAACTGGTTCCGCTCCTACGGCAACGAGAACTGGGAGTTCGACGACAACGGTCTGATGCGCCTGCGCTACGCCTGCATCAACGACCTCCCCATCGAGGAGTCGGAGCGCCTGTACCACTGGCCGCTCGGGCGCCGCCCCGACGACCACCCCGGGCTGACCGACCTCGGCCTCTGACCGGCAGGGCACAAGGCACCAGGAGAGCGATGACATGATCAGTCCCGAGACCGCGGAGCTCCGGATCCTCGACGCGGCCGAGACCCTGTTCTACGGACGGGGCATCCAGGCGGTGGGCATGGACGAGATCCGCTCCGCGTCAGGCGTCTCCCTCAAACGGCTCTACCAGCTCTTCCCGTCCAAGGGCGAGCTCGTACAGGCGTATCTGCGGCGGCGCGACGTCCGCTGGCGCCAGAAGCTGGCCGCGTACGCCGATTCCCGGGCCACCCCCGAGGAGAGCGTCCTGGCGGTCTTCGACTGGCTCCACGAGTGGTTCGGCGAGCCGGACTTCCGCGGCTGCGCCTTCAGCAACTCCTTCGGGGAACTCGGCGCCACCTCCTCGGCCGTCGCCGAGACGGCACGGGCGCACAAGGAGGCGTTCTTCCGGTACCTCGCCGAGCTGACGGCGGCCGCGGGCAAACCGGCCTCGCTGGGCGACCACCTGGCCCTGCTGGCCGAAGGCGCCATCACCACCGCGGCGATCACCGGCAGCGCGGAGCCCGCGCATCAGGCGAAAGCCGCCGCGCGCGTCCTGCTGGAGGCGGTATAGCCGTCACCCTCAAGGGCATAGCCGTTACCATCCAGTCTCATGCGGGGGTGGTGGGAGCGGGGCCGGGCGCTGGGAGCAGCCCACCCCCAGGCCGTGGACATCGGGATCGCGCTCCTGGTCCAGGCGGCCATGACGATGCCGTTCGTGGTTCCGCGCCCACCCGATCTGGAGCCGGCGACCTGGCCCGCCTACGGGCTGACCACACTCACCGTCATCCCCCTGATCTGGCGTCGGCGCGCTCCCCTCGCCGTGCTGACCGCGATCATCGCGACCAGCGCGCTGTACAAACTGGCGGTGGCGGGGCCCGGACAGCCGCTGCCGTACACCGGGCTCGTCATCATCTACACGATCGGCGCCGTTTCACCGCCGTGGAAGCGGCTGGTCGCCGGTGGTCTGCTGACGGTCGCCGTGCCGGTGTCGGTGTGGCTGAACACCCGCACGGCACGTGAGCTGTCCTTCTCCCTCTTCGTGTTCGCGGCGGCCTATGTCTTCGGGCGGCTGACCGATGCCCGGCAGCGGGAGCACCGGATCGAGGCGGAGCGGGCCGCCGCACGCGAACGGGCCCGGATCGCACGGGAGATGCACGACATCCTCTCTCATGCGGTGAGCCTGATGATCGTGCAGGCGGAGGCCGGCCCGGTGGCGGTGCGGACGGCCCCGGAGCGGGCCGAGGCCGCCTTCGACGCCATCTCCGCCACGGGCCGGGACGCCATGGCCCAGCTGCGCCGGATGCTGGGTGTGCTGCGCGAGGGCGATGAGCCGGGCCGCGCCCCGCGTGAGCCACAGCCGGGGCCGGCCGGTCTGCCCGAGCTGCTCGACCGGATACGGGCGAGTGGCCTCGAGGTGGTGTACGAGTCGGCGGGGGCCGTGCGGCCGCTGCCGGAGGCCACCGGGTCGAGCGTCTTCCGGATCGTCCAGGAGGCCCTGACCAACGTGGTCAAGCACGCGGCGGCCCGGGGCGTTTCCGTCCAACTCACCTATGGCGAAGGCGCGGTGGACATCCGGGTGCTGGACGACGGACGCGGACCGCGGTCCGGTTCCGGTGGCGGCCACGGTCTGATCGGGATCCGCGAGCGGGCGGCGGCGCACGGCGGTACGGCGGTCACCGGGCCGGGCCCGGACGGCCGGGGCTTCGAGGTGCGGGTCCATCTCCCCGCACCCTCCGCGGCGGAGGTGGCGCGTTGACGATCCGGGTGGTGGTGGCCGATGACCAGGAGCTGGTGCGCAGCGGCTTCGCCATGATCCTTGACGCCCAGCCGGACATCGAGGTGGTCGCGGAGGCGGGCGACGGGGCCGAGGCCGTCGAGGCGGTGCGGCGGCACACGCCCGATGTGGCCCTGCTGGACATCCGGATGCCACGTGTGGACGGTATCGAGGCGTGCCGCGAGATCGCCGTGTCCGGCGCCTGCCGGACGGTGATGCTGACGACCTTCGACTCCGACGAGTACGTCTACGAGGCGCTGCACGCGGGCGCGAGCGGCTTCCTGCTGAAGGATGTGCGCCGGGACGATCTGGTGCACGCGGTACGGGTGGTGGCGCGGGGCGACTCGCTGCTCGCGCCGTCGGTGGCCCGGCGTCTGGTGGAGCAGTACACCCGGGCCACCGCCCGGCCACGGCGGCCCGATCCCCGGCTGGACGCGCTGACCGGACGGGAGCGGGAGACACTGCTGCTGCTCGCGCGGGGGCTGTCGAACGCCGAGATCGCCGCGGAGCTGGTCGTCAGCGATCACACGGTCAAGACGCATGTCGGCAATGTGCTCGCCAAGCTGGGGCTGCGGGACCGGATCCAGGCGGTGATCTGCGCCTACGAGACGGGCCTGATCACGGCCGGGGATCCCCCGCCCGGGGGAGCGTCCCGGCCCGGCTCCTCCCCCACGTCGGCGAGGAACTGACCCCGGCAACACCGCTCGCGCGGGCGATCCGCGCCGGACCGCCGGTCACCAGGATGGAGCCACCGAGAACAACGGCTCATTTCACTGGAGTTGACCATGAAGAGCACCCGTCGCACCCTGCTGGCCGCGGCGCTCGTCCTGGGCGTCGTGGCGGGCCCGGTGGTGCCGCCGGCCCTCGCGGCCGCCTCGTCGCCCGCGGACACCTCGTCCGCCACGGCCTCCACACGATCCGGGATTCCCGAGTTGGAGGCCGCCATCGCGGATCTGCCGACGAGCGATGCCACGGCCGCGCTGGTACGGGTCGGGGGCGCCGAGGGCGTCTGGAGAGGCAGTTCGGGCGTGCACGACCTGACGACCAACCGGCCGGCCGATCCGGCGGGCCGCTTCCGCGCCGGTTCGGTGACCAAGGTCTTCACGGCCGCGGTCGCCCTGCAACTGGCCGCCGAGGGCACACTCGACCTGGACCGCACCGCTCGCTCGTATCTGCCGGAGCTGATCCCGGCGTCGTACGGGAAGGTCACCGTACGGCAGTTGCTCAATCACACGCACGGCATCCCGGCCGCCGATCTCCCCGGGAACACTGTCGAGGAGCGGTACGCCAACCGCTTCCGGATCCATGACCCCGAGGACATGGTCCGCTCGGCCACGTCGAAGGAGCGCGAGTTCCCGCCCGGTGAGAAGCAGCACTATCTGAACATCGGCTACACCATCGCCGCTCTGGTCGTCGAGCGGGTCACGGGCGACTCGTACGAACACCAGGTGACCCGCCGGATCCTGAAGCCCCTGGGCCTGCGCGACACCTATCTCCCGGGGAAGAATCCGCGCATCGTCGGCCCGCACAACCACGGCTACCAGATGATGCGGCTGGACGACGGCACGACCGGTCTGCGCGATGTGTCGGTGTGGGGGCCGACGGACGGCTGGGCGGCCGGGGACATCATCTCGACCACGGCGGACCTGGAGCGGTTCACCAAGGCCCTGTTCCAGGGGCGGGTGGTGCGCGGCCCGCTGCTGCGGGAGATGTTCACGCTGCCGAAGGTGGCGGACTTCATCACCGGCGACCCGGCCGCGTACTCGGTCGGCCTCTCGATGAAGAAGCTGGGCGGCCGTGAGGTGTGGGGGAAGTCGGGCGGCCGCTGGGGCTACAACACCGGCATCGCCTCCACCCGCGACGGCTCGCGCACCCTCGTCTACAGCGTCAACTCCACGGACGCCAAGGGCCAGGAGATGAACACGGTGGTGCGGGACATCATGGTGGCGGCCTACGGCAGCCCCTGAGCGGCGCCTCACGGCGGCGCGTCGCACGGATCCCATGCTGGGGCCACGGTCCGCCCGCGACGCGCCTCAGTCCGCCTTGAGGGCCTTCAGTCCGCCTTGAGGGCCGTGAGGATGTTCAGCCGGGCCGCCCGGCGGGCGGGCCAGAGTCCGGCGACCACTCCGACGAGCGCGGCGCCCGCGAGCGCCACGGCGATCCGGCCCCAGGGGATGACCATCTCGTACCCCTGGATGCTGTCGGAGGCGAGCTTGCCCGCGGCCCAGCCGAGGAAGATCCCCGCGCCGATGCCCAGCAGGGCCCCGAACAGCGAGATGAGCACGGACTCCAGACGGATCATCCGCTTCGTCTGCTCGGGCTGGAGCCCCACCGCGCGCAGCATCCCGATCTCACGGGTGCGCTCGAACACGGACATCGCGAGGGTGTTGACGACTCCCAGGACCGCGATCACCACCGCCATGGCCAGCAGCCCGTAGAGGACGTTGAGGAGCAGTGTGATGGCCTCGCCACCGGCCGCCTCGGCCAGGTCGTCGGTGTTCCGCACCTGGATGACGGGGTTCTGGTCGAGCGTGCGCTGGAGGGAACGCCGTGCCGCGTCGCCGTCACCGGCCTTGGTGCGCACGAGGATTGAGGCGTCCTCGATCTCCTTGAGATGGGGCTGCAGCGTGGCCAGCGGCATCATGGTGGACGGAAGGTATTCGTCGTCGTGGTACACGCCGCCGATCTCCAGTGAGCCCCGGCTGCCGTCGTCGTAGACCACCGGAACCCGCTGTCCCGTGGTCCATCCGTAGATGTCGGCGATGGAGGTGTCGATCAGCAGGCTCTTGCCTCCGCCCGAGCCCAGGGCCGCGAACGAGCCCGAGACAAAGCTCGGGTCGACGAGGTCGCCGATGGTCCGGGGGTCCACACCGGTCAGGGTCACCTCGTCGCCGCCGATCCGCACGGCGCCCTGGCGCCGCGGGCTGGAGGAGGTCACGGCCGAGGACTTCGCCAGGGTGTCGTGGACCGACGCGGGCAGGTGGCCGCTGTTCTTCGACGAGATCTCGAAGTCGGCCGTGACGGAGCTCTCGGCCCGCTCGTGCAGCGATGTCGTGGCGGACACCGCGACCACCGTGAGGCCGGTGACCAGGGACAGCCCGATCATCAGAGCCGAGGCCGTGGAGGCGGTGCGCCGGGGGTTGCGCCGGGCGTTGCGCGGGGCCAGCGTGCCCGGGACGCCGAAGCGGCGCAGCAGGGGTCCGGCCAGGTCGACGGCCGGGCCGGAGAGCGCCGGTGTCACCACGATGATGCCGATGAGCAGCAGGGCGGCCGGAAGGAGCACGATGGTCCTGCCCTGCTCGCCACTGGACGCCGTGTACACCACGCCGAGCACACCGATCGCGATCAGGGCGACGCCGATCGCGTTGCGCCTGCGGAGGCTGCGGACCGGCGGGGGTATGTGGATCGCGGACATGGCGGCCACGGGAGGCACGGCGGCGGCTCGGCGGGCGGGCACATAGGCGGCGAGCATGGTGACGACGACGCCCACCAGGAACGAGATCAGCACGGTGCTGGGCGAGACGACCAACGGCCCGTCCGGGAGACCGGATCCGCTGGACGCGAACAGCTGCCGGATGCCCATGGCCACGCCGATGCCGAGGAGGAACCCCGCGGCACCCGCGCACAGCCCCAGCAGGCCGGCCTCGATGAGGACGGAGCGGGTCACCTGGCGGCGCTCGGCGCCGACGGCCCGCATCAGGGCCATCTCCCGCGAACGCTGGGAGACGAGCATGGTGAAGGTGTTGCCGATGACGAAGATGCCGACGAACAGGGCGATGGCCGCGAAGACGAGCAGCACCTGGCTGAGCCCCTTCGTCCCCTCGGCGGCCTCGGTCCGCTGCCGCTCGCGCAACTGCGCCCCGGTGCTGATGTCGGAGTCCCCGGGCAGCAGATGGCGCGCTTCGGCCGCGAGCTTCGCCTCGGAGGTGCCGCGGTCGGCCTCGAGGGTGATCCCGTCGTACCGGCCGGGCTTCAGGAGCAGCTTCTGCGCGGTGGCGTCGTCGAAGAGCGCCAGGGTACCGCCGGAGCCGTGGGTGTCGTCGGTGCGGACGATGCCTACGAGCTTCTTGTGCAGCACCGGTCCGTCGACGGCCAGCCGGACGGTGTCGCCGACCCGGTAGCCGCCCTGGTCGGCGGTGGCGGTGTCCAGCACCACCTCGTCGGGCCCGGCGGGGGCGCGCCCGGCGGTCAGCGGATGGCGGGTGTCCTTGCCGTCGGCCTGGGGGAAGTAGTTGCCCCCCGCGGTCACATGGTCCTCGCCGAGGGGGTGGCCGTCCTTCGCGGCCACGGCGGCGAACCCCTCGACGGAGCCGGTGACGGACGCCACGCCGGGCAGCCGTCGCAGGCGTCGCAGTGTGTCCTCCTCCACCGTCCCGGGCTCGCCGGCCTTCTCGTCGTAGGGCGGTGTGGCCTGGACCGAGACATCGCGCAGGGTGGTGAGGAAGCGCTCCTTGTAGGCGTTGCCGACGGTGTCGGTGAAGACGAGGGTGCCCACGACGAACGCCACGCCGAGCAGAACGGCGAGCATGGTCATCAGCAATCGGGCTTTGTGCGCGAGGACATTGCGCAGGGCGGTACGGAACACGGGGCGGCCTTCCGGGAGGGTGCCGGGTGTGAGGTGCTCGGGGAGCGGGGCGGGCGTCGGGCGTACGTGGCGCGGGCGTCGGGCGTCGGGCGTACGGGCAGACGCACGCGTCAGGCGTGCGCGGTCGTCAGGCGTACGCGGTCGTCAGTCGTAAGCGGTCGTCAGGCGTGCGCCGGGGTCAGGCGGCCCATCCGCTCCAGGACGGCCTCGGCCGTCGGCGCGTGGAGTTCGTCCACGACGCGGCCGTCGGCGAGGAAGACCACGCGGTCCGCGTAGGAGGCGGCGACGGGGTCATGGGTGACCATGACGACGGTCTGGCCCAGCGCGCTCGCGGAACCGCGCAGGAACTCGAGGATCTCGGCACCGCTGCGGGAGTCGAGGTTGCCGGTGGGCTCGTCGGCGAAGACGATGTCGGGCCGCCCGGCCAGCGCGCGGGCGACGGCGACACGCTGCTGCTGGCCGCCGGAGAGCTGGGCGGGCCGGTGGCCGAGCCGGTCGGCCAGGCCGACGGTCTGGATGATGCTCTCCAGCCAGGCCCGCTCCGGTTTGCGGCCCGCGATGTCCATGGGGAGGGTGATGTTCTCCAGGGCACTCAGGGTGGGCAGCAGGTTGAACGCCTGGAAGACGAAGCCGATGCGGTCGCGGCGCAGCCGGGTGAGCTGACGGTTGTTCAGGGAGGCGATCTCCGTGTCACCGAGGCGGACCGAGCCGAAGGACAGCGAGTCGAGACCGGCCATGCAGTGCATCAGGGTGGACTTCCCCGACCCGGACGGACCCATGATCGCGGTGAACCGCCCCTTGCCGAAGCCGACCGTGACCGCGTCGAGGGCCACCACACGGGTGTCCCCCGTGCCGTACACCTTCGTCAGATCGGTGGCGTGGGCCGCGTAGGACTCCGGGGCGGAAGGGGGCTGGTGTGCGTGCATGCCGATCCTCGGTGAGCGCTCGGTGGACGGCCCTCGTGGCGGAGGGCGTCGCCGCTGATGGCGACGCCCATAAGCCTCCCGTCGGCCACCCCCGGGCGGATCCCCCGACCATCCGGAGCCGCATCCCCCGATCGGGGGAGATCGCCGTGGGACCGCTGTTCGGCACGCCCGTGGGGCCACTGATCGGCACGCTCCATGCGAGCCGCCGGACCGCTACTCCGCACGCCCCGTGCGGAAGGCCCAGGTCGCGATCTCGACCCTGTTGCGCAGGCCCAGCTTCGCCTGGACCGAGCTCAGATGCGTCTTGACCGTGCTGGGCGCGATGTACAGCTCGGCGGCGATCTCCGGGTTGGTCAGTCCGCGGGCGATGCCCTGGATGACCTCTTCCTCACGGTCGGTCAGCGGTTCGGCCGGCTCATGTGCGGCGCGTCGCCGGCTTTTGGTGAAGTGCTGGAGCAGCCGGAGGGTGATCTGCGGGGCGACCATCGCGTCCCCGCGGACGGCCGCCCGCACGGCCTCGGTCAGCAGCGCCGGACCGGCGTCCTTCAGAAGGAAACCGGACGCTCCGTTCGACAGCGCCGTGTACACATATTCATCGAGGTCGAAGGTGGTGACCACGACCACCTTCGGGGCTCCGGGCCGACCGCCGCCGGCCAGCCGGCGGGTGACCTCCAGACCGTCGGGCGGGGGCATCCGGATGTCCACGAGGCACACGTCCGGCTGGGTCTCGCGGGCCAGGGACAGGGCCGAGGCCCCGTCGGCGGCCTCGGCCACCACCTCCATGCCGGGCTCGGCCGACAGCACCATGCGGAACCCGGCCCGCACCAGATGCTGATCGTCCGCGACCAGGATGCGTATGGTCATGCCGTCCTGCCCTCCCGTAGCCGCAGCCCGGTTCGTACGGCGTGTCGCCCGCGGGTCCGCGGGGTGCGCGCGGCCTCGTCGGGGCGCAGCGGTACGGAGGCGCGGACCCGCCATCCGCCTTCAACGCGGTGGCCCGCCTCGAAGGCGCCGCCGAGCAGCTCGATCCGCTCCCGCATGCCCATGATGCCGAAGCCGCCGCCGAGCCGGCCGAGGCTGCCGCGGTGTCCGGACGGGGAGCCGTGTCCGTCGTCCTCCACGACCAGTTCGGCGTGGTGTGCCGCCACCCGGGCGGACACATCCACCGACCGCGCTCCGCGCGCATAGCGCTGGGCGTTGGTCAGGGCCTCCTGGAGGACGCGGCTCAGCCCGCCGGTGACCTCTGCCGGTACGTCCTCCGGCAGATCCCGCCCGAGGTCCAGCCGGACCGGCAGCCCCGTCCCCCGTGCCTCCTCGACGATGCGGGTCAGGACCTCGCCCAGGTTCTCCGGATGCCGCGGGGTCTCGTCACCGCGCATCGAGCCCACCAGGCGCCGCATCGATGTCAGGGCCTCGCCGCCCGCCTGCTCGACGGCCTCGAGCATCTCGTTCAGCGCCCGCGGGTCGGGGGTGCCCCGCCCGGTGACATGGCGCACGGCCTGCAGCTGCACCACGATCGCGGTCACCTGGTGGGCCACGGTGTCATGCAGGTCCCGGGCCAGCGCGAGCCGTTCCTCCTGCCGCACCAGCTGTCCGGTGCGCTCCTGCTGGGCGTCGTAGAGTCGCAGCACCAGCCCGCAGACGAAGGCCAGCGCCAGCATGAGCAGCAGATTCTCGGCGGTGTCGCCGGCATCCGAATCCCTCAACACCGGTACGGAGCACACGCTGACGCTGAGCACCGACACGGCCACCAAGGTCAGCCGGGGCGTGCAGCGGCGCACCGCCACGGCGAGGAGGACCAGCTGGCCCATGAGTTCGCCGCTGCTGGTCTCGCTGGTCACCATGTTCACCGGCAGCAGGTGGTAGGCCACCGTGGCCGCGAAGGTGCCGACACAGGTCACCAGCGCGGCCCGCGGAACCCATCGGGGATCGCGTACGACGGCCAGTACGGCCATCGCCCCGGCCAGGCCCCCGGAACAGACCGGCACCCAGTCCCCGGTGAACGCCTCGGTGTCGAGGGTCGGGTCGAAGACGATCCGTTCCTCGATGTCTTGATAGACGGAGAAGAGGAACAACAGCGCGAGCGCGGAGCGCGCGGCCCACACCGGCCAACGTCGATAACCGGCGCGCCGGCCGGGGGACACAGCTATTCGCACCCGCGCCACCCTACGCACCTACGGCGGCGATTGCCGCCCGTCTCCGGCGCCGGGGTCGGTGGGCATGGGCGCCGGCCGTGCGTCGCGCAGCCGCTCCGGTGTCCAGTACGAGGGGTCCGGCGGATCCGCGCGATGGCTCCGTGGGGTGTCCGGGGCGGGGGGATCGCCGGTGTCGTCGCCCCGGGCGGTGACGGCCAGGACCGCGACGATGCCGGTTCCCACGACCGCCGCGGTGAGGAGGACTGCGGTGAGCGGGCGCATGACGTTTTCTCCCGATGGTGGGGCGCTGCGGATGCCGGAGGCCGGGACCCCCTGAGTGCGGGGACCCCGGCCGACTGCCGTGTGGGTGGTGCTCAGCCGTTGGCGGTGTTGTCGTAGATCGTCTGGATCTTGTTGTCGAAGTAGGGGCTGTCGATGTAGGCGGGCGGATCGGTCCGGGTGCTGGTGACGCCGATCTCGTTCCCCAGGCCCGTGGTCTCGTTGTAGTCCCGCAGCCAGGGGCCACCGCTCGCGCCCTCGACCATGGTGCACCCGTTCTGCACCCGGGAGCCGTCCTGCCACGTGGGGATGTTCTGGCATACGTAGGGCAGCTCGCCGTCGTAGCCGAAGGCGGCCGGATAGCCCCAGACGGTCACGGTGTTGGAGTACCCGTAGTTGTAGCCG
The DNA here is from genome assembly GCF_042750115.1 of Streptomyces sp. NPDC059455. Taxonomy (NCBI): domain Bacteria; kingdom Bacillati; phylum Actinomycetota; class Actinomycetes; order Kitasatosporales; family Streptomycetaceae; genus Streptomyces; species Streptomyces sp. NPDC059455. The sequence continues at coordinate 20,777 of NZ_JBHYVB010000093.1, read as the reverse complement.
AGTCCCATGCCGCCGACGGTGTTGACCAGCTTGCCGGCGCCGTTGTCCCAGACGTTGACCACGCCGATGTCGTAGTTCAGGTCGCTGTTGTTGATCCAGCCGTTGAACGTGGTCAGCGTCTTGGCGGACCAGGTTCCGTACGGCCGCGAGCCGTTGTAGTACGCGGGCACGAACACCCAGTTGGTGGCCCAGGTGCCACCGGCGCCACCGTGGACGCAGTGCCCCGCGGTGAACACCATGTTCTTCGTGGGATTGTTGACCGCCGCGGCGGAGCAGGCGTAGTCGCCGCCGTTGGTCGGGTTGTGGAAGAAGACCTTGCCCTGCACGATCGAGGTGGCGATCCGCACCCCGCGGGCCTTCTTCGATGTGGCCTTCTGCGGTTTCGCGAGCTGAGCGGGTTCGGCCGCCGCGTCGATGGCCGCCTTCCGCGACGACTTGGCGTCGGCGGGCGTGTCGGCCTCGACGGCTCTGCGCATACGCTGCGGGGTCCAATATTTCTCGGCGGACTCCACGGATGAGCGGGACGCGGCACTCTTGTGCGTGGACACCGCGGTGTCCGCGCTGCGTGTGACGGTGCTGTGCGAATCAGCGGACGCGGCCGCCGGAATCGTCAGGGCGAACGCGAAAACCACTCCGCTCGCCGCTAAAACGACCTTGCGTATCTGCACCAGTCCCCCCAATTTTTGATCGGGACAGGGAGCGGATGCCCCCGGTGAAATCCCGGGCGCACCGTATCGCGTGATGAAGTGCGCACGCCAAGATCCCGCAGGTAGTCAGAACGGTATCCGGCCAGGTATGACGCCCCCGGCCCGGTGCGGAAAATCGCCTCGCGCCGCTGGACTGCCCTTTTCGGTAAAAGCGGAATGGGTCATGTGCCGCAGTGAACGAGGAATTCCGACGCGTCAACGCGCGTCAACGGCCGCCCTCTCCCGCGCGGCGACGGCCACCCGATCCCCCACAGTGTCCGGAACCCGCAATAGCATTTCTCGCGGCGAATTCACGGAAGTATTCACGCATTCACGGCAGCCCCGTACTACGCGATGGGCCCGTACGCCGCAGCGGATGCTGTTAGCCTCCCGGCATCCCCGTAGGCCCGCCGCTCCGAGGAAGACCATTGGTGACGCACCTCCAGGACGACCAGGACGCCCAGGACAGCCAGGACACACCGGCCCCGCAGCACGCGCCGGACGCGCCTGACACGCCTGACACGCCGCCCCCGGGCTGCCCCGCCCACGCCGCGCGGCTGTACGGGCCGGACTTCCGGCGCCGGCCGGAGGAGACCTACCAGCGGATACGGCAGGACAGCGGACCGGTCGCCCCGGTCCTCCTCGAAGGCGACATCGACGCCTGGTTCGTCCTCGGCTACCGCGAGACCCGTCAGGTGCTGTCCGACACCGAGACGTTCGGCCGGGACCCGCGCCGCTGGAACGGCTGGGACGGCGTGCCGCCGGACTGGCCGCTGATGCCGTGGGTGGCGTACAGCCCGATGATGACCTTCACGGAGGGCGAGGAGCACCAGCGGCGCGCGACGGCGGCCGGCGAGGCCCTCGCCACGATCGACCCCTTCGTGCTGCGCGGCCACTGCGAGCGGTTCGCCGATCAGCTGATCGACAAGTTCGCCGCGAGCGGCAGGGCGGATCTGGTGTACGACTACATCTACTCGGTGCCCACCCTCGCCACGGCCGAGCTGTTCGGCCTGTCCGAGGACGAGGCCGGGCTGGAGGCCCTGGCGGCGGGGCTGACCATGTCGTTCATCTCCAACGAGGAGGCCATCGCCGGTCAGCGGCGGGTCGCCGCGTATGTGACGGAGCTGGTGCGGGCCAAGCGCGAGGCACCGGGCCCCGACCTCACCTCGCGGTTCATCCTGAACACGCCGGACCTCACCGAGGAGCAGCACACCGCGGACGTCATGGTGCTGATGGCGGCGGCACTGCCGCTGACCTCGTACTGGATCGGCAACACCCTGCGGCTGATGCTCACCGACGAGCGCTTCGCCATGACCCTCTCGGGCAACCGCCGCAGCATCGGCGAGGCCATGAACGAGGTGCTGTGGGCGGATTCCCCGTTGCAGAACCTCATCGGGCGGTACGCCACCCGCGACACCGACCTCGGCGGCCGGCGCATCCACGCCGGCGACCTCGTCGTCCTCGGGCTGGCCGCCGCCAACGCCGATCCGCTGCTGTGGCCCGACACCCCCGTCGGCCACGCCGGGAACCACTCCCATGTCGCGTTCAGCGGCGGCGACTACGGCTGTCCGGCGGGCGGTCCGGAGACGGCCAGGATCATCGCGGAGACGGCGATCGAGGTGCTGCTGGACCGGGTTCCGGACCTGACACTGGCGGTCGCACCCGACGAGCTGAGATGGGTGGACTCGTTCTGGTACCGCTGCCTGGAGTCGCTTCCCGTCACGTTCAGTCCCGCCCCGGTCACCGCGGGCTAGGGGCGTCCGCGGGCCTTGGCGCCTGCGGTGGGCTGCTCCCCTGCCCGCCCCTTCCCACAACTGGGGCTCCACCCCAGACCCCGTGACCCAGGGGCGAAGCCCCTGCCACGCGGCGGAGCACATATCGATACTCCACCACGCTGATCATCCGCTCGCCCCCGAGGCCGCGCGGGTCGGCGCCGGTCTTCAGGAGGTCCGGCCCGAGTAGCCCGGCGTCCGCCTGGGGAGATCCGGCGTCCCCCCGGGGGAGAAGGGGACGCCGGGGCCCTGGGGGTCCGGCGGTGTCAGTTGCCGGGGGGCTGCTGGAGCATGGCGAGGGTCAGGACATTGCCGCCGATGCCCCAGCCGCCGTCGGTGACCTCCTCGACCAGGACCAGGGTGGTGGCGCGGGCGCGCTCACCGTAGATCTCGACGTACAGCTCGGTGGCACGGGTGACGATCTCCTCCTTCTGCTTCTCGTCGAGGGATCCGGCAGGGACCTTGAAGTTCGCGAAGGGCATGGTCGTTCTCTTTCCTACGTGGGATTTCGGTGTGTTCGAGGTGCGGTTCGGGTGTGATTACAGTGAGCTGCCCGTGGTGAGCAGATCGTCCAGCCCGGCCCGGCGGAAGAACTCGGCGCGGACGCGGTCGGCGACCGCGGAGACGACTTCGCTGCCGTCGCGGCTGGGGTCTATGTGGGTGCGCAGCGGCCGGGCGCCGGCCGGGAGGGCCACCAGGCGTACGACGGCGTCGGCGACGTGCGCGGCGTCCGCGTCCGGCGGAATCAGCGCGGCCAGCCGCTGGTCGAGTCCGGCCAGCAGAGTGCCGTAGCGCTGGTCGTAGGCGGCGGCGCGGTCGGGATCGGCGGGCGCGCCCGCGTGGCGGAAGTGGTTGGTGCCCGAGGTGAAGGCGCCGGGGACGACGATCGCGGTGTCGATGCCGAAGCGGACCACTTCGGCGGCGTAGCTGACGGCCAGGGCGTCCATGGCGGCCTTCGCGGCGAAGTAGGGCCCGATGAAGGGCGGGCAGCCGCCGCGGGTGCTGGAGCTGCCGATCCACACCAGCAGCCCCGCCCCCTGGGCCCGCAGATGCGGCAGCGCGGCGCGGTTGACGCGCTGGGTGCCCAGGACGTTGACGTCGTACAGCTGGGCCAGTTGCTCGGGGGTGAAGGCCTCCGCCGGGCCGGTGGCCATGTGTCCGGCGTTGTGGACGATCACATCCAGCCGGTTCCCATCGGCCAGGATGCGGGCGATGGCGGCGTCGGCGGAGTCCTGCGAGGTGACGTCGAGCTCCACGGCGCGCAGGTCGGCGTCGTGGTCGGTGGCGTAGCGGGTCAGCTCGGCCACCGCGGCGGCGTTGCGGGTGTCCGGCTGCCGGATCCCGGCGTAGACCGTGTGGCCGGCGCGGGCCAGGGCGCGTGCGGTCAGCGCCCCGAAGCCGCTGGAGGCGCCGGTGACCAGGATGGTCGTGGGTGTGTCGGAGGGCATGGGGTCCTTACGGGCGAGAGGAGGGCGAGAGAAGGGGGAAGCGGTGGTGCGGCGGCGGTCAGATGATGCCGCCGTTGGCGCGGACGCGCTGACCGTTGACCCAGTGGCCGGCCGGGGAGGCGAGGAAGGCCACGACCTCGGCGATGTCGGCGGGGGTGCCCAGGCGCTCCAGCGGGGGCTGGGCCGCCATCCGGGCGATGGTCTCCTCGTCCTTGCCGTCGAGGAACAGGTCGGTGGCGGTGGGGCCGGGGGCCACGGTGTTGACGGTGACGTCGCGGCCGCGCAGCTCGCGCGCCAGGATCATGGTGAGCGCCTCGACCGCTCCCTTGCTGGCGCTGTAGGCGCCGTAGGCGGGGAGGGCCAGGCCCACGATGGACGTGGAGAAGGTGATGAGCGCCCCGCCGCCGCGGATCCTGCGGGCGGCCTGCTGGGCGACGACGAAGGTGCCGCGGATGTTGGTGCGGTGCAGCGTGTCCAGCTCGGCGAGGTCCAGCTCGGCGATGGGGGCCAGATACATCCGGCCGGCCGCGTGGACGACGACGTCGACACCGCCGAACTCGGACTCCGCGGTGTCGAAGAGCGCGGCCACCTGCTGTTCCTCGGCGACGTCGGCCCGGACGGCGACGGCCCGGCCACCGGCGGCGGTGATGTCCTTGGCGGCGGCCTCGGCCGGTTCGCGGTGGCCCGCGTAGCCGATCACGACGGCGTATCCGTCGGCGGCCAGCCGCTTCACCGCCTCGTGGCCGATGCCGCGGGAGCCTCCGGTGACGATGGCGACGCGGGGCCGGTCGGTGGGGTGCTGGGACACGGTTTCCTGGGGCGACATGGAGACTCCTGGGGGCATGTGCTGGCGGGCGGATGCCACGGCGTACGGGCCGTGGCCCCCGGGGCGCCGGCGTCGTTCGCCGCCGTGCCCCTTCGGTGTTGCCAGCTTGGGCCGGGATCGCCGGGCCAGCCACGGCTCTCTCCACCCTGGGGTTGTCAGCCCCTGGCTCAGCTCACCGGCGCAAGCGACCATGGAGGGCGTGAACCACTCCGAATTCGCCGCGTTCCTGAAGTCCCGGCGCGACCGCATCCGCCCGGCCGACGTCGGTCTGCCCGCCGGTCCGCGGCGCCGGGTGCCCGGCCTGCGGCGCGAGGAGGTCGCCCAGCTGGCCGGGCTGTCCGCGGACTACTACACCGAGCTGGAGCGCGGTCGCGGCGCCCAGCCCTCCGCCCAGGTGCTGACCGCGCTCGCCCGTGCGCTGCGGCTGAACGGCGACGAGCGCGACCATCTGTTCCACCTCGCCGACCGTCTCGTGCCCCCGGCGACGCACGGCCCGGCCGCACAGGTCCAGCCGGCTCTGCTCGGCCTGCTGGACCGGCTCACCACCACCCCCGCCCAGGTCATCACCGATCTGCACCAGACGCTCGTGCAGAACGAGCTGGCCGCGGCGCTGGTCGGCCGTCCCCCGGCGGTGCGCGGCCCCGCGGCGAGCCTCGTCTACCGCTGGTTCACCGATCCGGACACCCGTGGGATCTACCCGCCCGAGGACCACCCCCACCACTCCCGGGTCTTCGTGGCCGATCTCCAGGCAGTCGCCGCCCGGCGCGGCGGCGACTCCGAGGTACGGCGGATGGTGGCCGCGCTCCGCCGCCGCAGCGAGGAGTTCGCCGCCCTCTGGGACACCCATGACGTGGCCCTCCGGCGGACCGACCACAAGCGCATCGTCCATCCCTCGCTGGGCGTCATCGAGCTGGACTGCCACTCCCTGTTCAGCGAGGACGGCCACCAGCGGCTGCTGTGGTTCAGCGCCCCGCCGGGCACCGAGGGCGCCGCCCAGCTGGAGCTTCTCTCGGTGATCGGCACGCAGGACATGACGGCCAGCGAGAACAGCTCGTCACCTTGATCCCCCGCCCTACGACGATGGGGTGGCAGCTTCGGAGGCCGGGCACGGCTCCCTGATCGCGCCAACGTGGTGACGTTCGGGGTGCGGAGCGAGCGAGCGGCCCGTCATTGGGAACCCCTGTCGCAGTACGAGCGGGCTCTGCCCGGTGCCGGGGCACGGCACCGGCGGTGGGCCCGCCGGTCTCCGACTCACCCAAGGACCCCGTATGAATGGACCAGCCCCGCTTCTGACCCTCAACAACGGCGTGCGGATGCCCGCCCTCGGGCTCGGTGTCTACCAGAGCCCGCCCGACGAGACCGTCCCCGCGGTGACGACCGCGATCGAGGCCGGCTACCGCCTGATCGACACCGCGGCCGCCTACGGCAACGAGAAGGAGGTCGGTGAGGGCATCGCCCGCTCGGGCATCGGCCGCGAGGACATCTTCGTCATCACCAAGCTGTGGCTGACCGACTACGGCTACGACTCCACCCTCCGGGCCTTCGACACCAGCCTCACCAAACTGGGCCTGGACCACCTCGACCTGTATCTGCTGCACTGGCCGGTCCCGTCCGCGTACGACACCACGGTGGCCTCGTACAAGGCGGCCGAGAAGCTGCTGGCCGACGGCCGGGTGCGGGCCATCGGCGTGTGCAACCACACCCCCGAACACCTGACCGACCTCATGGCGCGCACCGAGGTCGTGCCCGCCGTGAACCAGGTCGAGCTGCACCCGAACTTCAGCCAGCCCGAACTGCGCGCGTTCGACGTCCGCCACAGCATCCTCACCCAGTCCTGGTCGCCCATCGGCGGGGTGAACCGCTACGCGGGCGCGGACAAGGTCAGGGATCCGCTCCAGGAGCCCACCATCACCGGCCTCGCCGAGAAGTACGGCAAGAGCCCGGCCCAGATCATCCTGCGCTGGCAGGTCGAACACGAACTGTGCGCGATCCCCAAGTCCGTCAAACCCCACCGCATCGCGGAGAACATCGGGATCTTCGACTTCTCCCTGACCCCCCACGAGGTGGCCGCCGTCGACGCGCTCGACACCGGGGCGCGCGGCGGCCCCGACCCCGACCGGGTCGAGCTCGACACATTCTCCTGAGACACCGGCGCGGGGGGGGGGCCGCCCGCCCCCCCCCCCCCCGCGCCCCGCGCGCCCCGACTATAAAAACCACAGAGAGGAATTGTGAGGCTGTGTTTGTGTGAGATCG
>NZ_JBHYVB010000093.1:13297-13782 GCF_042750115.1 Streptomyces sp. NPDC059455 | reverse complement strand
GGGGTACCAGCGCCCCCCCCAGGTGGGGGTGGTGTGCTCTCGACCCCCCCCGCTCGGGGTGGACATCCACCATTCACGGTCCCCCCCGGGGGGGGGCGCCCCCCGGCCCCCCCCGCAAACGGTCGTCCGGGCACGAGACTACTGAGCCTCATCGTGGAATGATGACGCCTGCTTTTGTCGGTTCCAGACCTCTGTCGTTGGGAGAGAGGCATGCGGGGACTTCAGGGCAAGAGGATCGTCATCGCGGGTGGCGCCACCGGTATCGGCGCCGCCACGGCCGAGCGGCTCGCCGGGGAAGGTGCCTCGGTCGTCGTCGGCGACATCGACCTCACGGGCGCGAAGGCCACCGCCCAGCGCGTCGCCGAGGCCGGCGGCACGGCGGTCGCCGTCCCGTTCGACCTCGCCGACGAGGAGTCGATCGGGGCGCGGTTACTACGGGCCCGCGCCCGAATCGGCGGGGGGGGTGGGGGGTTAAAAGGACGCGG
>NZ_JBHYVB010000093.1:0-13287 GCF_042750115.1 Streptomyces sp. NPDC059455 | reverse complement strand
CTCAAGCCCCCCCCGGGGCGCCCCGCCCACCCCCCCGCGCGCGCCCGGGGCGGGCGCCCGGGGGGCCGCCGCCCCTTGCGCCCGCCCCGCCGGGGTGACTATCGGCGCGCGGATCGACCGGGCCGCCGCCGAACTCGGCGGGGTCGACGGGCTGTACAACGTCGGCGCCGACCTCTCGGACGAGCATCTGGGCCGGGACACCGATCTGCTGGAGATGGACCCGGCCGTGTGGCGGCGCACCCATGAGGTGAATCTGCTGGGCTACGCCCTCACCTGCCGGGCGGTCATCCCGCGGCTGCTGGCCCAGGGCGGCGGCGTGATCGTGAACACCTCCTCCGGCGCGGCCTGGGGAGGGGAGCCCCGGCGTCCCGCGTATGCCGCCTCCAAGGCCGGAATCAACGCGCTGACCCGCCATATCGCCTCCCGCTGGGGCAAGGAGGGCATCCGCTGCAACGCCGTGGCACCCGGGCTGGTCATGGGCGACACCCAGAAGCAGCGGGACGACCAGCGGCTGCAGGCCATGGCGCTGAAGATCGCCCGCAGTCCGCGGCTGGGCGAGCCCGCGGACGTGGCGGGCACCGTGGCGTTTCTCCTCTCGGACGACGCCGAGTGGGTCAACGGCCAGGTGTGGTCGGTCTGTGGCGGCATGAGCCTGCGCGACTGAGGGCTCCCCGGGACCGTCCTCTACGGCGGGCCAGGTCGTCCTACGGCCTCCTGCGGCGTCCTACGGCGTCCAGGGCGTGGACACCCGCCAACTCACGTCATCGGCCCACGACGTGGCGCTGTCGAACGGGTTGGACCCTCCGTTGGAGGCGATGTAGACCTTGTTCTCGTAGTGGCGGATGAACCGGTCGGGGTAGTTGTAGGACGCGAACGAGGTGCCCTGGCCGTTCTTGCCGGTCTGGGGGCAGAAGGTGGCGTCGGCCCGGAAGACGGCGGTGCCGTCCATCGGCTGCCGGAGCAGCTGGTAGTTGTAGTGGCGCAGGAAGTCGCCTGGGTAGTTGCGCGACTCGAACGATACGCAGGAGGCGTTGGCGAGGCCGCGGCGCACGATCCAGGACGCGTCGCCCTTGTCGAGTGCGGAGCTGCCGGAGGACACCACGGAGGTGACGGCGCTGTTGGCCTGGTGGCGGACATAGCGGTCGGTGTAGCCCGGGGTGGTGGCGCGCAGGGACATCGTCGAGCCCGCGTTGAGGGTGCCGCCCGCCACGGGGCTGGGCGCGCCGTAGCCCACGGAGACGACGTTGGCCTGCACCGCGTCGTCGGCCGCGTCGGTCGGCAGGCCGCTGGTCATCACGCCCTCGAAGAACGAGCCGATGGACCCGTTGCTGTTGTCGCCGCCGGTGCCGAGGACGATGGAGCCCTCCTGGTGCATCGGCGAGTAGCCCGGCCTGGACGGCTCAGGACCCGCGTACTGGGTGGTGAGCCTGCCGGACTGGGCGTTGCCGTCCTTGAGGGCGAAGTAGTTCTGTCCGTTGTTCTTCAGCAGGGCGGTGACGAAGGGCGCGGAGTTGCCGGTGTTCGAGGGGTTCTTGCTGTAGCCGCTGTCCGACTGGAACAGGCCGTTCTCCAGGTCCGCCTGTACCCAGGGCCCGGATCCGCTGCACGGCGGGAACCAGCACTCCGTACCGAAGTTGATGGCGTCCATGTGGCCGTTGCCCGTGTCGGCGATCCGCACCTCGGCGTTGCCGTAGTCGAAGCAGCACAGGCCATTGACGTGGGTGCCGGAGGTGACCATGTACATCCCCTCGGGCTGGCCGTTGACGGCGACACCGGAGGCCGCGGTGTGGCGGTAGCCCATGCGCCCGGAGAAGGACGCGCCGTAGACCTGGTGGCCGCCCGCGGTCACGGGTAACGCGTCGGCGGGCACACCGGAGTTGGCGGGGCCCGCGGTGCCGGCCGGTTCGATGGGCATGTGGTTGTGGCGCGGTGACTGGTCGTAGATGACGTTGATGACGCATGTGGTTCCGGCGCAGAAGGAGTCCTGCCGGGCGGCGTCGGCGTAACCGCCCGCCGCCAGCGTTCCCACGTCGGTCACGGCGCTGTCGGAGGCGCGTTTCAGTTGGTAGAGCGGGCCGTTGAAGGAGGCGTAGAGGGCCCGGGTGGTGCTGTGCGCGGCCACGCAGGGCGTACCGGCCGCGGCGTAGATGTCGCACGGCAGGGAGGCCGCGGCCTGGGACGTGCCCGTGCCGCCGGCCAGGAGTCCGAGGACGAGGGTGGCTGTCGCCCCCACCGACAGCAGCGCTCTTCTCACCCTCGTGAGACCTGAAGGTGCCTTCATGGTGGTGCCCTTCCTCGTGCCTGTGTGAGTGTCAGGGCCATGTCACTGTTTGTTCGATATTTCGTACATTGACCGTGAAATCGAACCTGACGGTAGGACTGGCGACCGTCGGCGTCAATGGCCGTGCACGGAGGAGTAGCCTCCTGTCCGGCGACTCGTACGGTTCATTCGCCCCCACCGCACATCGAGGAGAGACCGTTTGTCGACGTTTGTCGTGTTCGACCTTGAGTTCACCACATGGTCGGGAGCGCTCGAGCAGGACTGGTCGGAACCGGGGCAGCTTCGCGAAATCGTCCAGATCGGCGCGCTGCGCATCAGCACCGGCTCCTCCCCTGACGCCCACTCCGTTGTCGAGGAATACGAAGCGCTGGTCAGACCGGTGGTCAATCCTCGGCTTTCGCCGTTCTTCACCGGCCTCACAGGCATCGACCAGCGGACCGTGGACCGCGAGGGAGTCGCCCCCGCCGAGGCGATCGGCGACTTCCTGGCCTTCTGCCGGGGGCAGTCCGTCCTCTCCTACGGCAATGACATGGTCGTCCTCGGGGAGAACGTGGGATGGGCCCGGGCCCGCGGCGAGGAGGTCAAGAACGGCTTTCTGACCACCCCCTTCCTGAACATCCGGCCATGGCTGAACACCATCGCGCCGACAACGGCCTCGACCAATTCCGGTCGGCTGTGGGAAGCGCTCGGCCTGCCCAAACCCGCGGCCGGCAAGGAGCATTCGGCGCTCTTCGACTGCTATTCGATCGCCGCGGCGATCGGACACGTCTGCGCCGGTGGGGCCGCCCTGCCCGAGGGGTGCCTCTAGGGGCCGACCGGCGGATCTTGACGCCTGCGGCAGGCTGTTCCCCTCCCCGCCTCTTCCCTCAACTGGGGTTCCGCCCCTTAACCCCGGGGTCCGGGGGCCAAGCCCCCGGTAGCGGGAAGGGGGCGGGGAGGGGAAGCATCGATATGCGGCTCCGCCGCGTGAATCGATATGCGGCTCCGCCACGTGGTCCGCCGGACACCCCTAGGACCCGCTCTGCCCGAGTGGCGCCTCCGGGGAGGGAGTGAATCGGCCATCGGCGAGCGTGGCGTCCAACGCGCTGGCGGCGAGTGGCACAATCCGCCGGATAGGGCGGAGATCTTGCTCGGCGGCGCTCGCGCGCCGTCCGGTACGCATCGAGGAAAGGAACCCCCACATGGCCGCAGTGCGCGGAACAGCCGTGGACATCCCCACCCAGGACGGCATCGCCGATGCCTACTTGGCCCACCCCGACGACACCGACCGCCACCCGGCCGTTCTGCTGTACATGGACGCGTTCGGCCTCCGGCCCCATCTGCTCGGGATGGCCGACCGGCTGGCCGCGGCCGGTTACACCGTGCTGGTGCCCAACGTGTTCTACCGCCACGGGCGCGCTCCCGTGGTGGAGTTGCCCGACTTCCTCGACCCGACGACGCGTTCGGCGGTCTTCGAGCACATCGCCCCGATGGCGCAGGAGCTCACCCCCGAGCGTGCCATGCGCGACGCCGGCACCTATCTCGACTGGCTGGCCTCCTGCCCGCAGGCCACCGACGGGCCCGTGGGCCTCACCGGCTACTGCCTGGGCGCCGGGCTGGCCCTGCGGACCGCCGGAACGCACCCCGGTCGTGTCGCCGCGGCGGCCGGTTTCCACGGTGCCTTCCTGGCCACGGAGGCGCCGGACAGCCCGCACACGGTGGCCGGGCAGGTCACCGCCGAGCTGTACTTCGGACACGCGGACCAGGATCACGCCCTTCCCCCCGAGCAGATCGAGCGCCTGGACAAGGCCCTCAACGAGGCCGGTGTCCGCCACCGCACCGAGGTCTACAAGGGCGCTCAGCACGGCTACACCCAGGCCGACACCTCCGCCTACGACGCCGAGGCCGCCGAACGCCACTGGGCGGCCCTGCTCGACCTCTTCGGCCGCACCCTCTGACCGTGGTGGGCCATGGCTGGTGACCGGCCGCCCCGGGCCGGTCACCGCCCTCCGTCAAAAGGACCCTAGAGCTGCCGGAGGTGGTCCCGCAGAGTGCGGGCCACCTGCGCCATCAGGGCCTCGGCGCCGGGCTGGATATTGGCGGGCACCAGCGACTCGGTGAGCGCGGCGACGGCGAACACCTGGCCGTCGGAGTGCTCGACGATCCCGATCTCATGGCGGAGGTTGAGGAGGGTGCCGGTCTTGGAGGACCAGGTGGTGGCGTCGGAGCTGAAGTCCGGGGCGAGTCGGTGCCGCAGCACGTTGTGGGCCATGAGGTCGCGTACGCGCAGCGCCACTTCGGGGTGGATTTTCGACGGTGTCCACAGGGCCTGGAGCAGTTCCACCCAGGCGCGTGCGCTGCCGGTGTTGGCTCGGGTGGTGTCGAGTTGCGGCACCCGATGGCCGCGGCCGCTGGTGCCGGCGTCGATGGCGAGGGCGTGGGCGAGATGCACCTGTGCGGCATCGAAGCGCTCCACCGGGGTTTCGCTCAGCTCGCGCATACCGTGCCGGACGGTGATGCCACGCAGCCCGAGCTCATGGAGGATCTCGGCCACCTGAGCGGGCGGGGTGAGGTCGAACAGCGCGTCGGCCGCCGTTCCGTCGCTCACACAGGTGCTCAGATAGAGCAGATCGTCGACCGCGATCCGGACGGGGTGGCGGAACCGGCTCAGCCCGGTGGGACCGGGCGTGGTGATCCGCCCGGGTGGCACATCGAGCATCGTGGCTCCGTCGAGTTCGCCACGCCGGATGCGCTCCACCGTGGCCAGTGCGAGCGGGACCTTGACCAGGGAGGCGGAGGGCAGCTGGGTGTCCGGGTCGATCCCCAGCTCGTCCCCCGTGTGGAGGTCCCGTACGAGCAGGCAGCCGTGCAGACCGCCGTCGCGCAACTGTCCGCGCAGATCGCTCAGCAGTGCCTCGGTGCTCATACCCCGGCTCCTTCCACGGTGTCCGCCCGGGTGCCCGCTTCCCCCGTGTCCGCCCAGGTGTCCGCACCCAGGCAGCGGGCGATGGCGCCGCCCAGGCGCCCTTCGAGGTGCTGGGGATTGCCGTCCGCGGCGGCGGCGAGGGCGAACCCCCGGCTGAGCGCGATCTCACCAATCGGCCGCCACTTCAGGGCGAGTTCTTCCGCCTGGGCGGGAGAGCACAGCAACAGGTCGCGGGTGCAGAGGACTTCGGCGGCGGCGGTCGTCAGATCGGTGGCGGCCACGAGCTGTGCGGGCCGCAGACCGACCGCGTCGCGCAGCCGGGTGAGCGGGTCGCGGATGTGCGGCACATCGTCCTCCGGCTGGATCCATATCCGGCGGGCCGGGCCCCGAGCGGACCGGCCGACCCGCAACGTCTCCAGATAGACCCGCCGCACACCGGGATCCCGCACTCCGGCGAGCCCGAGCGGCACCGACCATGTGGCCTCGTCCGCGGGCACCGCGAGCAGGGCGGCCCGCACCTGCTGTGCGTGGATGAGCTCCAGGCGCCGCGCGGGCGCCGCCACGCGGAGATCGAGGGTGACGCCGTGCCCTCGCGCCTCGGCGACGAGATGGGCGAGCCCGGCCGTGGAGCAGATGCCGGGCACCGCGAGCCGCCACGGCTTGCGCTTGGCCGCCTCCGCCTCGTGCAGCAGCACATCGGCCGCCTGTACGAGCTGTCTGGCCACCGGCAGCATCTCCCGCCCGAACGGGGTGAGGACGGCCCGCCGCGAGGTGCGCTCGAAGAGCTGCTCCCCGAAGCGCTCCTCCAGCGCGGCCACGCGACGGCTGGCCACCGACTGCGACATCCGGGCGGCGGCCGCCCCGACGGTGAAACTTCCCCGCTCGCTCACGCTGACGAACGCCCGGCACACTCCCACCAGATCCACAGCCGCACTCTATGCCAGATCAGCATGAAGAAGCGCATGAGCGTATTGGACCGCATAGCCGCCCGACGGCGAGGGTGATCCCAACGCCATGACCACGCCCCGGAAGCGGGGCCCGGTCATTCCATCCCGTGTGCGCGCCGCGCGACGGGGACCCAACCGGAGGTTCGGACCATGCGATTCACCCGTGCCCGGCACACCGCTGTCAGCGCGCTTGCCACGCTCGCGCTGCTCGTCCCGCTGACGGCCTGTAGCGAAGGGGATTCCTCGGACGCGTCGGGGCCCTCGAGCTCCTCGTCGATCTCCGCCGAGAGGGCGAGTACGGGCGCGGACGCGAAGGCGGCCACCGGCGCGTTCAGGAAGCTGGAGCGCTCCTACGACGCGCACCTGGGGGTCTACGCGATCGACACCGGCACCGGACACGAGGTGGCGTACCGCGATGGCGAACGGTTCGCGTTCGCCTCCACGTTCAAGGCGCTGGAGGCTGGTGCCGTGCTGCGGAAGTACAAGCTGAGCGGGCTGGACCGGGTGATCCGGTACTCCAAGGACGACCTGGTCGACAACTCCCCCGTGACCGAGAAGCACGTGGACACCGGGATGAGCCTGGGCGCGCTGTGCGACGCCGCCGTCCGCTACAGCGACAACACCGCGGCCAATCTGCTCTTCGACCAGCTCGGCGGCCCCAAGGGCCTCGACGCCATCCTCGAGAAGTTGGGGGACGACGTCATCCAAATGGAGCGTCACGAGCCGGAGTTGAGCCAATGGGTGCCTGGCGAGACACATGACACCACCACCCCGCGAGCGATGGCCAAGGACCTGCGCGCGTTCGTCCTCGGCGATGTCCTCGGCAAGGGAGAGCGCGCGCGGCTCACGAAGTGGCTGCGGACCAACACCACCGGGGACGAGCTCATCAGGGCCGGAATGCCCAAGGGCTGGCAGGTCGGCGACAAGACCGGAAGCGGCAGCTACTACGGCGCCCGCAACGACATCGCCGTGGTGTGGCGGCCCGACGCCGCTCCCCTCGTCATGGCGATCATGTCGTACCGCGGCGACAAGGACACCCCGTTCGACAACAAGCTGATCGCGGACGCGGCGTCGGTGGTGGCCGACACGATGTCGTAACGCGGTCGGTCAAGTCCTCAGCCACGCAGGAAATACAGGACCGTCATGGTCACGGCGGTGGTCAGAATGACGCCCCGCAGCAGCCACGCGGGCAGACGGCGGGCGATCCGCGCTCCGGCCACACCACCGGCCACCGCCCCGACGAGCATGGCGGCGAGCAGACGCGGCGCGCCCAGCGCGTCCGAGGCGAGAAGGAACAGCCCGGTCGCGCTGAGGTAGACGGCCGTGATCTGGGCGACCCGCATCGGGTTGCCGGTCGAGGTGTCGAGGCCGAGGCCGATGCTCCACAGGGCCAGCATCATGATGCCTACGGCACCGCCGAAGTATCCGCCGTACACGGCGAGGAGGAACTGGCCGACCAGGACGGCCCGGGGGCTCATGCCGATCGCATGACCCCTCGCCTCGCTCACCGCGCGGGAGACGCGGCGCCCGAAGGCGAGGACCACCGTGGCGAAGGCGAGCAGCCAGGGCACCGCGGCGTCGAACGACACCGCGGGCAGCGCCAGCAGCAGACCGGCGCCGAGCCCGCCACCGATCACACTGACCGCCGTCAGGGCCCGCGTGGACGTCTCCCCGACCGGGGCGAGATCGCGCCGGTACACCCACGCGCTCGCCACGCTCCCGGGGACGAGGGCCACGGTCGAGGACGCGTTCGCCGTCACGGGCGACAGACCGGCCGCCACCAGGGCGGGGAGCGCCACGAACGTGCCCCCGCCCCCAATGGCGTTCAACGCCCCGGCGGCCACACCCGCCAGCAGAACAAGCACTGTCTCCGACACCCGCCGAGCATCGCCCCATGGCCCGTGGGCCCACAATGCGTGATCCGCGTAGCCGGCCCAAGGCTCTGCCTTAGGCTCATCAGGGTGCGGTATGACCTGGACGACCTGCGGCTCTTCCTTCACATCGTGGCGGAGGGCTCGATCACGGCGGGCGCTCACCGGATGCATCTGAGCCTCCCGTCGGCCAGTGCGCGGGTGCGCTCGCTCGAGCATCACGCGGGCGTGGACCTGCTGATCCGCGGACGGCGGGGCGTGCGCCCCACCCCGGCGGGGACGGCACTGGCCCGCCACGCACGGGACGTGCTCGATCAGACGGCGCGCCTGGAAAGCGCCGTGGCGAGCTATGCCCGGCCGCCGACCGCCCCGCTGACCCTGCTGGGCGGTGGCTCCGCGATGCACCGCCTGGTGCCACGGGCCCTGGTCTCGTTCCTCCGCGCACACCCGGACGTCGACGTCGAGGTGTCCGAGAGCCGCACCCCACGGACCGTGCGGATGCTCGCCGACGGCGAGGCGGACCTGGGCGTCGTCCTCGACCGCGAGGCCCGCGACTGCGGTCTCACCATGGAACCCCTCGGTGACGACTCGCTGGTGGTGATCGGCCAGTGCGGCGGGATCCTCGCGGGGCGCACCGAGGTGGCCTACAGCGAGGTGGCCGAGCATCCGCTCGTGGGGCTCGACTCCGGTTCCTCGCTGCGCCGCTCGATCGAGAAGAACCTCGGACCGCACGCTCCGGCGGTGCGCTACCGCACCACCGTCGCCCACCTCAACACCCTGGTCTCCCTCGCGGCCGCCGGGGTCGGACTCGCCGTCGTGCCACGCCGCGCCATCGCCCCGTACCATCCGCTCGACGTGTGCGACCTCCGCGATCCGTGGGCACGCCGCAGCCATCTCCTGGCCTGGGGCACGAAGGCCCGGGCCTCGTCCACCGCCACCACGGCACTCGCCGAACATCTGCGCCGCGCGGCCATGTCCGAGCCGGACGGGGGCGATGGCCTTCCGGCCTAGCAGGGTGCCGTCCCCGGGGAAGGAGGCCCGGGAGCCGAAAGGGCCGAGCAAGGTCTATCCGGTCAAGACCCCGAGCACCGGCCAGGTCACCAAGGCGCTGCGGGAGGAGTCGGCCAGGAGGAGTACGCCCGAGGACCTCTGTACCTTGACGGACCGGGCTGACGGCGAGGAGTTGCTCGCCATCACCGTGGCGTGGACTCCCCAATCGCCCCCATCGGGCCGGTCGGTGCGCTACACGGCCACCGTCGGTCCGGAGGACGCCGGCAGGCTCCTCGTCGCGTGTGACATCGGCAGTGGCGGCGGGACGGAATCGGGCGGGGCCGTTCCCTGGAATTCGCCATGCGCGATCACTTCACCGTCAGCGACCACTCACACGCCAAACTGCTCATCGCCTCGGCGAAGAGGACAACGTCGCGGTTGGACTGTCGGGAAGCTCCCGAATACCCGGATCCGAAGGTTGTGGCTCCGCCGCCGGATCCGGGGCTGCGGTAAGCCCGGTACTCGATCCCGGTCGCGGCTGTCACAGCCACGACAGCCACGACAGCCACGACAGCCACGACAGCCACGACAGCCACGACAGCCACGACGACATATGTACAAGACCGGCAGCCGGCCGCTCCTGCACCATCCCTGCATGAGTGAACACATCGTTGAGCTCTCGCACGGGATACATGTGGTCCACGACGGCCCTCGGCAGGCACCGCCACT
This sequence comes from Streptomyces sp. NPDC059455, assembly GCF_042750115.1. NCBI lineage: Bacteria > Bacillati > Actinomycetota > Actinomycetes > Kitasatosporales > Streptomycetaceae > Streptomyces > Streptomyces sp. NPDC059455. The sequence goes on along the minus strand of NZ_JBHYVB010000093.1, from coordinate 3,564 downwards.
GTTGCTCATCCATGGATCGGGGGCCTCGGGCGGCTTTTGGGGCCCGGTGGTCCCGGCACTCGCCCGCCACCATCACGTCATCCGGGTCGACCTCCCGGGCTGTGGCCAGTCCCCGCCCGCGGCGTCATACGACGTGCCCGCGCAGGCTGGTCAGGTGGCGGCGCTGCTCGACGGTCTCGGTCTGCCTCCCGTGGTCGCGGTCGGGCACTCCAGCGGCGGCTACGCCGCCACCGCGCTTGCCGAACACCGTCCCGACCTGGTGAGATCGCTGGCGCTGATCAGCAGCGGCCCGAGTCTTGACGCCCTCCTGCCGCAGCCGGTCCTCCTTCGGGCGCTGATGGCGCCGCCCTCGGCCCGCTGTTGTGGCCGAGGCGTTCGGACGCGACGATCCGGAGGGGAATCAGCACCACGTGCGCTCGCCCGGTGGACGTACCCGACGACGTGGTGGCCGACATGCGGAGCATCACCTACCCCGCGCTCAGGACCTTGCTGCGCCGGAACACCGCGTACATCACCGAGCGGAGCGTGCCCGAGCGTCTGGCCACCCTCGACATCCCCGTACTGGTGATCTTCGGTGCCGCCGACCCCCGCTGGGAGCCCTCGTCGGCGCACCGGTACGACGCGGTGCCGAACGCGCGGGTCGAGCTGCTGCCGGGCGTCGGACACGTACCCATGTTCGAGGAGCCCGAGGCGACCGGCACCCTGCTGCTGGGCTTCGCGGCAACGGGCGTTGACGCCCCGCCTGTGACGCCCTGAGACCTAGAGTGGTCGTGTGATGCCGGGAGGGACACCATTCGACTGGGCATCGGTGGACGTCGCGGTCCCGCGCCCGTCAGCTCGGCTGCCGGGGGTCAGCATGGCCGGGTTCCGCCAACGCGTCCCCGCGCCGGTGGACCTCGCCATGGTCGCGCACCCGTCCGTCACCCTGCTGGTGGACCTGAGCGAGGGAGAGGGCTTCGCCTACCACGCACATGGCCGGCACGGACGCGGAAGTGTGGTCATCGGGCTCCACCCCGGCGCAGTCCGGACGGGCGGCCGGGTGGGCGAGTGCCTCCAGATCCGGCTGGAGCCGGTCGCGGCGGCCGCGGTGTTCGGTCCGTCGACCGGGCTCAGCGGGACGGTGGCATCGCTCGATGAGGTCTGGGGTCCCGACGCCGGGCAAGCCGAGGACAGACTGCGTGCCGCCGCGTCGTGGGACGAGCGGTTCGCGATCGCGGTGGACATCCTGGGCCGTTGGCTGGGCACTCGCCCGCCCGTCGCCCCGGAGGTCGCCCACGCCTGGCGGCGGACGCTCACCGGCCGGGGGCGGGTGCGGGTCGAGCGCCTGGCGGAGGAGGTCGGCTGGAGCCGCAAGCGTCTGTCGGCCCGCTTCCGGTCCCAGCTCGGCATCGCGCCCAAACACGCCGCTCGACTGGTGCGGTTCGACCACGCGGCCCACCTTCTCGCGGCGGGTCACACCGCCGCCGGGGTGGCCACCGAGAGCGGCTACGTCGACCAGTCCCACCTCCACCGCGAGGTCAAGGCGTTCACCGGGCTGACGCCCACGGCCGTGGCCGTCGCGCCGTGGCTCGCGATCGACGACGTCGCGTGGCCTGCTTCATGGCCGGTCCGGAAGCCGCCCGCGGTGATCGCGGGGACGGAACCGACCGCATGAGAGAGCACACCTGGCGCTCCTGGCCACGCGCCGGATGAACACCGGGCCGGGCTCGGATCAGTCCTGCCGGGCGTGGCCGGTGCAGAGGCGGCGCAGTTCGCCCACGCTGTCCGCGAGGGTGCGGTCGCCCAGCGATTCGAGGACCGCCTCCTCGGCCTCGGCGGTGAGCGCGGCGAAGTACTCACCGCCGTGCGCGGTCACCGAGCACACGGGCTCCACCCCCGGTGAGGGGGCGAACAGGGGCTTGTCGCCGACGGCACAGCGATAGATCTCGGCCAGGGTAATCCGTTCGGCCTGCCGACCGAGCCGCGCCCCGCCGGTACGGCCCTTGACGCAGACGACCAGCCCCTCGTCCGTCAGCGGGACGAGGAGCTTCCGGACCAGGCTCGGGTTGGCGTTCAGTCTGTGGGCCAAGTCGGCGGAGCTCAGCGGCCCGGACCCGTTCTCGGCGGCCACGGCGAGGAACAGCATCACCTGGAGCGCACGGGAGAACCGGATGTCCAACACCTTCTCCACCTCCGCGCACAGATCGGGGCACAGCCTACTCGACGGTGCCGTTCCGCCCTCACCTAAAAAGCAATCAATACAGTTGCAGTTTACGCCGTGAAAACTGTACCTTTCAGACTCACACTTTCGAGGCTCCGGGGGAAGCCTCATAGGAACCACACGTCTGGAGAGCGACACGGTGAACACCCGCCTGACCACGGCACTGTCCCGCCCGTTCACACTGGGTTCGGCCAAGCTGCCGAACCGGATCGCCATGGCCCCCATGACCCGTGGGCACTCCCCCGATGGCATTCCCGGTGCGGACGTCGCCGCGTACTACGCGCGCCGGGCGGCGGCGGGGACCGGCCTGATCATCACCGAGGGCACCACCGTCGACCACCGGTCCGCCGGCTATATCGACGGCGTTCCCCGCTTCCACGGCGAGGAGCAACTGGCCGGTTGGCAAAAGGTCGTTGACGCCGTGCACACCCACGGTGGCGCGATCATGCCCCAGCTCTGGCACGTGGGCATACAGCGCACCGCGGGAGCGCCGCCGTTCCCCGACGCCCCGTCCGTGGGCCCGTCCGGGATCGCGCTGGACGGCACGCCCGGAGCGGGCGAGACGATGACCCTCGCCGACATCGACGACGTCATCGGCGCCTTCGCGAAGGCCGCGCGGGCGGCCGAGGAGATCGGCTTCGACGGCGTGGAGCTGCACGGCGCGCACGGCTATCTCATCGACCAGTTCCTATGGGAGCGCACCAACCGGCGCACCGACACCTACGGTGGCGATCCGGCCTCCCGGACCACGTTCGCCGCCGACCTCGTGGCCGCCATCCGCGAGCGGGTCGCGCCCGACTTCCCCATCGTCCTCCGGTTCTCCCAGTGGAAGTCCGACAACTACGACGTCCGGCTCGCCGAGAACCCCAAGGAGCTGGAAACCGTGCTCACGCCACTGGCGGAGGCCGGGGTCGACGCGTTCCACGCCTCCGGGCGGCGCTACTGGCAGCCGGAGTTCCCCGACACGGGGTCGGATCTGAACATCGCCGGATGGGCGAAGAAGGTCACCGGCAAGCCGGTGATCACCGTCGGCTCGGTCGGCCTGGACAGCGTCTTCCAGCCCGGCTCCCTCTCCGCCGCCAACGCGGCCGTGGAATCCATCGACCGGCTCCTGGAACCTCTGGAGCGGGACGAATTCGACCTCGTCGCGGTCGGCCGCGCACTGCTCGCCGACCCCGAGTGGGCCGACAAGGTCCTGAACGGCCGGGTGAGCGAGCTCACCCCGTTCAGCCGGGACGCGGTGGAGTCCCTGCACTGAGCCCTCGCGCTGATCCCCGCACCGATGGGAACGGCGCCGGCCAGCACGGGGGGATCTGGCCGGGGCGGGGCGCCGCGGGGGGGTGGGAGTTTTTCAATTTAACAAA
>NZ_JBHYVB010000092.1:4801-42111 GCF_042750115.1 Streptomyces sp. NPDC059455 | reverse complement strand
CGCCGCTCTATTTTGTTAATACCACACCGACCGGGGCGGGGCGCGGGCGGGGGCGGGGCGGGCCCCCGCCCGGGCGGCGCCCCGTCCCGAGGGCCCGCCGGGCTCGCCCGCGACCACGCCGCCGGCCAGGTCGTTCGCCTCGCTCATCCGCTCTCGCCGTCCTTCCCCCGCTGCCCCACGAGCCTCAGGAAGCCGAAGGACAGCACGCAGGCGACGACGGCGAGCAGTACCGCCTCGGCCGCCGCGATGTGCTGGTTGTTGCTGGTGAACGCCTCGTTGTAGGCGGCCAGATTGGGGGTGTAGCCGGAGTCGATGGAGTTGCTCAGCGGTTTGAGCACCTTCGGTTCGGCGAAGAGCTGGAGGGTGCCGATGAGGCTGAAGACGGTGGTGAGCACGAGCGCGGGCCGGATCAGCGGGAGTTTGATGTGCCGGGCCACCTGCCAGGCGCTCGCCCCGTCGATCCGCGCCGCCTCGTACAGCTCGCCGGGGACGGCCTTGAGCTGGGCGATCAGCACCAGCATGTTGTAGCCGGTGAACTGCCAGGTGACGATGTTGGCGATCGACCACAGGACCGCCCCGCGGCCCAGGAAGTCCACGTTCCAGCCCACCGAATGGGCCATCTCCACCAGCGGGCTGATCCCGGGGACGTAGAGGAAGCCCCACAGGATCGAGGCGATCACACCGGGCACCCCGTACGGCAGGAAGAAGGCGGTCCGGAAGAAGCCGACCCAGCGCGCGGACGCCGCGTCCAGCAGCAGTGCGAGCCCGGTGGCGAAGGCGATCATCACCGGGATCTGGACGGCGCCGAAGAGCAGCACCCGCCCGAAGCCCGCCGTGAACCGGTCGTCCTCCAGGGCGTGGGCGTAGTTGGACAGCCCCGCCCACACCTGCTTGGTCTCCCCACCCAGGCCGAGCGGCCCGGTGCGCTCGACCTTCAGCAGGCTCTCGTAGAGGGCGTAGCCGATCGGGGCGATGAAGCACAGCAGGAAGAGCGCGAGGAAGGGCAGCAGGAACCCGGACGCCGCCCGGGCGCTGCGTGCCTCGGTCCTGGTGAGGCGGCGGGGGGCTCCTCTCACCCGCCTCACCCGGCCTTCACCTGGAGGCCCTTTTCCTTCAGATCGGTGATCGTCTGGCTCTGCACCTTCTTCAGCACGGAGCGGAAGTCGGACCCGTCCCCGATGGCCGCCGTGAAGGCGTCACCGAGCCGCTGGTAGAGGGTGTCCGTGGCGGGGCCCCACTTCCAACTGGTGTCCACGCCCTTGCTCGCCTCGTCGAAGACCTTGCTGTACTCCTGGCCGCCGAAGAAGTCCTTGTGCACATCGAGCTGGGAGGTGGTGTAGCCCTGCTTGGCGCCCGGGGTGCCATAGCCGTTCTCGATCAGGAGCTTGATCGACTCGGGGTCGGTGTTGAGCCAGACCGCGAAGGCCAGCGCGTCCTTGGGGTACTTGGTCTTGGCGAAGACCGCGGTGGTGGAGCCGCCCCAGTTGGCGTAGGCGGCGTCGCCCTTCTTCCACTGCGGCATGGGCACCACGCGCCATTTGCCCGCGGTCTTGGGGGCGTTGCCGACCAGCAGGGCGTCGCCCCAGCTGGCGCCGAGCCAGGCGGCCATGTCGCCGGTCTGGACATCCTTGTACCAGGCGTTCTGCCGGTCCGGGATGGTCTTGATGAGCTTCCGGCGGACCAGTCCGTACCAGTAGTCGGCGACCTTACGGGTGGCCTCGTCGTCGATGGAGACGGTCCAGGTGTCGCCCTCGGTGCCGAACCAGCGCGCCCCGGCCTGCCAGGCGAGCCCCGCGAAGCGGTTCCCGTTGGTGGCCGAGAAGGTCTCGATCCAGGCGCCCTTCTTACGGATCGCGGTGGCCGCCGCCTCGTACTCGTCCCAGGTGGCGGGCGGCTCTATGCCCCACTTCTCGAAGAGGTCCTGACGGATGAACAGGCCCATCGGACCGGACGCCTGCGGTACGGCGTAGACCGCCTTGCCGAAGACGGACTGCTGCCACTGCCAGCCGATGAACTTGTCCTTGTGGTCGGCGACCCCGTACTTGGTCAGGTCCAGCAGCCCGTTGTCGATGAGGAAGCTGGGCACCACCGGGTATTCGATCTGGCCGAGGTCCGGCGGATTGCCCGCCTTGATGGCGGCGTGCATCTTGGCGTACTGGGCGCCGTCGACGGCCGAGACCTTCTCGACCTTGACCCGCACCTCCGGGTTCTTGCTGTTCCACAGGGCGACGGGCTTGTCGATGCCCGGCACCCAGGACCAGAAGGTCAGGGTGATCTTCTCGCCCTTCTTGCGGTCCTTGGGCTCATCACCCCCGTCGCCGTCCGAGCCGCAGCCCGCGAGGGCGAACCCGGCGGCCGCGGCGGCGGCGCCGCCGAGGACCGCGCGGCGCGGCGTGCCGTGCGTCCAGATGTTCCGGTTTCTTGCGGTGTCGCTCATACCAGCTCCTCCATCGGAATGCGCCGGAATGTGATGGTCGAGTAGGCGCTGAAGTCGCCGGTCTCGTAGAGCAGTCCGACCGTGGCGTCGTCGAGCCGGACCAGATCGGAGTAGGCGGCGGGCAGGCCGTTCACGGTGTGTCCGGTCCGCCAGGTGACGCCGCCGTCAAAGCTGGTGCGGACGGTCATCAGCGCCCGGTACGCGGGGTCGGCGGGGCCGGAGAAGAGCAGCGCGTCCGGCTCGCCGAGGTGCAGCACGCTGCACTCCACGACGGGGGCGACCAGACCGGCCTGCGGCCGGAAGGGGAGGTCCAGGGTGGCGCCGCCGTCGCCGGAGTGGGCGTCGGCCCGGGTGCCGGGCGCGGTGGCGTCGGTGCGGGTGTTGAAGTAGACCCGCCCGTCGGGGAGTTGGGCGGCGGTGGTCTCGTTGACGTTGACGTAGCCGTCGGGGTTGTCGTCCACGTACCCGATCCGCCAGGTGGCGCCGTCGTCGTCGCTGAGCAGGTCGTGCCCGCCGTTGTACCGGCCCTCGGTGCCGTCGTCGCCGGGGACGGTCGGGGGCAGGGAGTGATTGCCGGGGATGACGATCCGGCCCGCGTGGGGACCGTACCGCAGCTGGAGGGCGTGGCCGGGGGTGGTGGCGTACCAGCGCCATTCGGGCCGTTTGGTGCTCGCGGTGATCTCGCGGGCCTCGCTCCAGCTCGCGCCGTCGTCATCGCTGTACGTCAGCCACACCCGCCGTCCGTCGGCCGCGCTCACCTCGCCGCGCCGGATCCGGTCCTCGGTGGCGGAGGCCGCGCTGCGGACGTGCACCAGCAGGACGCGGCCGTCGTTCGAGCCGCCGTCGAGGACGACTGGGGCGGGGTTGCCCGCCGTTCCGTCGCCATTGCGGGCCACGACCTGTAACGCGCCCCAGCTCCGTCCGCCGTCGGCCGACCGCTTGAGCACGAGGTCGATATGGCCGTCGTCGGCGGAGGACTCCACCCGGCCCTCGGCGAACGCGAGGACGGTGCCGTCGTGGGTCAGCACGACTGCCGGGATCCGGTAGCTCGCATAGCCCTCGGTCCCCGCCCGGAACGGAACGGACACCTCGTACGAGCGGGCCGCCCCCGTGTCGACTGCCATCAGACCTCCCGATGCCCCGTCGCAATCGAGTGCCGAGTCAGATAAATGGGACGTAGGATGTCCCTTGTGTGCGGCGACCTTAGGGTTTGCCTCACAGAGCGTCAAGAGACGGCGCATGAACAGTTGGAGACGCGAACGGAGGGCGTGTGGGCGCCGGGCGCGGGCCTGGTCGACGGCATGCCTGCCGCATATGCCCCGAACGGGTGAGCCGGGCCCGAATCGCGCCCGCCGGGGCGCGGGCCGGGGCAGGATCCGGATGCCATGGACGCCGTAAGGGTCACGCTGCTGCGCGAAGTCCTCGCCGGAACGGAATGGCTCCAGGCCACCCGCCGCTTCGCGGGCTCGCTACGGGCCTCGGTCGGACCGCGCGCGGGCGGACTGCTGCTGGTCGGCAGCGAGGCTTACGAACCGTGGCACCTGGCCGCGCACCTCGACGACGAGGCGGCCTGGTCCGGGCTGCCCGAGCTGTCCCCCACCCTCGTCCGCCACCGGGTGCCGGAGGGCACCGCCGTCCCCGCGCATCTGGCGGTCGGGCTCGGGCGGCTGGAGCGGGCGGGCCGCGGGGAGACCCTGCTGGTGGTCGCGCCGGGCGACCCCGGGGCCGGGCTGCTGGAGCGGGTGAACGACGCCCGCCGGGGCGGGGCGACCGTGCTCGCCCTCGACGGCGGCGACACCGAACTGCACGCCCTGGCCCATGACGCGCTCTCCACCCCCGAGGGCGGCGAACTCGACCTCGACACCCTCCAGCACCTGGTCAGCGCGGCCGCCGGGGAAAACAGCCTGCCGCGCCCGGGCCGCCGCCGCTTCCAGGACCGGCTGGCCCGGCTGGCGGAGCACTTGGCGGCGCCGCCACCGACGCATTGGTGAGGGCGCCCCCGCCGACGCCGTTCTCTCGGTCGACCACTCTGACCGGTAACAGTTCACCCAATCGGGGTATGTAACTGTCGGCGAGGTCACGAATACGGGATGCTGTCAGTGTCCCGCAGCACACTGGCAGGGTCAGAGGCCGTCCGGGGGGTAGACGATGAGTGTGACGATCAACGAGCAGTGGACGACGGATCACGACGACGACGTCGTGATCGTGGTCTCCGATGAGGAGTACCAGGCCGCTGCCCAGCGCGCGTTGGACGGGCTCGGTCTGACATACGCCGAGCTCGAAGAGCAGGCGAGCAGCGGCTACTTCACCTCCGCGCAGGCACACGCACTGTGGGTATCGATCGGCGGCACGGTTGACCTCTGAGCTCGAACGTCAGGCTCGTGCGTTCGCTCAGGAATTACAGAAGACGCTCAACGGGACGGTATGCCGGCACGTTCGCATCGCCGCCGTTCTCCGCCCCCGTTCCGAGGCGGGCCCCGTCTTCACTCTTGGTCACGGCCTGACCCGCATCAAACCGACCCAGCCCGAAGCCTTCCCGCTGCGCGTGGACAACAGGAGACCTCGCGCCTGGATGAACCTGTCTTTTCAGCTCCGCCTCGACGACGAGGGATCGCATCTGGCCGTGCACTCGTCGTATTGCGGAATCTTCGCCGACGAGGACCTGGAGACCTGCCTCTGCCAATTCGACTACGAACGGGGCAAGGACAAATACACCAGCGCGCATGTGCAGGTCTACGGTACGTCGCCCGCGTTGGAAGCGCTGAACGGCAGAGCCGACCAGAAGCGCACGCTCGACAAGCTGCACATACCGGTGGGCGGGAAACGGTTCAGGCCCTGTATCGAGGATGTCATCGAGTTCCTCATCACCGAACGGCTTGTCGAGGCGCATGAGGGCTGGGAGCAGAGAGTCGAAGAAGGCCGGGTCCGCTACCGCAGAGGCCAGCTCAAGGCCGCGATGCGGCGCCACCCGGATGTGGTGGAGGAGTACTTGCGGGACAGGCAACGCAAGGAGAAGCGCGACTGAGGTGTGGGGGTCCACTGAGGTGTGGGGGTCCACCGCGCAGCCTGTAGCGGGGACCCCAATCAGCCTCAGCCCGTCGCCGGGGGCTCGTCGTCGCGCCAGCGCGGGTCGTTCCGCCACTCCTCGTTGCGTTCGCGCGAGGTCTCCATCGCGCGGGCGGCCTCCTCCGGGGAGGCGTACGGGCCGAGGCGGTCGGCGGCGCGGCACTCCGGGCCCTCCTCGACCTTCTGGTGCTTGATGCAGTAGTACCACTCGCCGGGTTTGCCGGCGGTCCCTCTCCTGAACAGCGCCATCCCGGCCCCGACCTTCCGCTCGTACTCCCTTGCGGCCATGCTGCCCCATGCGCCGCCGATACACTCGCTGACATGTCTGGCCAGTCGCTTCTAGTCCCGGGGAAGCTCTCCCCCACCCGCACCGTCCCCGCCTCGATCCCGCGTCCGGAGTACGTCGGGAAGGAGGGCCCCACTCGTTACGACGGGCCCGAGGTCCAGGACGCCGAGACGATCGAGCGCATGCGGATCGCCGGGCGGATCGCCGCGCGGGCGATGGAGGAGGCCGCCAAGCTGATCGCGCCGGGGGTCACCACGGACGAGCTGGACCGGGTGGCCCATGAGTACATGTGCGACCACGGTGCGTATCCCTCGACGCTTGGCTATCGCGGGTTCCCCAAGTCGTTGTGCAGTTCGGTCAACGAGGTCATCTGCCACGGCATCCCCGACACCACCGTCCTCAAGGACGGCGACATCGTGAACCTCGACGTCACCGCCTACATCGGCGGGGTGCACGGGGACAACAACGCCACTTACCTGTGCGGCGAGGTGGACGAGGAGTCGCGGCTGCTCGTCGAGCGCACCCGTGAGTCGCTCAACCGCGCGATCAAGGCCGTCAGGCCGGGCCGCCGGATCAACATCATCGGCCGGGTCATCGAGTCGTACGCCAAGCGCTTCGACTACGGCGTGGTCCGCGACTTCACCGGCCACGGGATCAACACCTCGTTCCACTCCGGCCTGATCGTGCCGCACTACGACAGCCCGCACCACACCACCGAGATCAAGCCGGGGATGACCTTCACCATCGAGCCGATGCTGACGCTGGGCACCCATGAGTACGACATGTGGGAGGACGGCTGGACCGTGGTCACCAAGGACCGCAAGCGAACGGCGCAGTTCGAGCACACGCTGGTGGTGACCGAGACCGGGGCGGAGATCCTCACTCTGCCGTAGGGGCCGGGGCGGTTCGAAGATGTCTTGTGCCGGGGGCCGATTCTTCGGCGGCCGTTTTACCGACAGCTTGTCGGGAAAGCTATTGACGTAGGCAGTGGCCTCTACTTAGGTAAGGCTAACCTACACACCCCGGCCCCCGGAGGTCCACCGTGGAGTTCTCCGCCCTGATCCGCAATGCCTCACGGGAAGCGCACTCGGACGTCGGGAGCTCGTCGTTCATGAGCGACCTGCTCGGTGGGCGGCTGGGGGTGGCGGCCTACCGCCGCTACTCCGAGCAGCTGTGGTTCGTCTACCGCGCCCTGGAGTCCCCGGCCGACGCCCTCGCGGCGGACCCCGTGGCGGGCCCGTTCCTCCGGCCGGAGCTGGCCCGGCGGGCCGAGCTGGAGCGCGATCTGGCCCACCTCGGCGGGGCCGACTGGCGCAGCGGCCTCACCGCGCTGCCCGCCACGGCGGCGTACGCGGCGCGGGTCGCGGAGTGCGCCCGCGACTGGCCCGCGGGCTATGTGGCCCACCACTACACCCGCTATCTGGGCGATCTGTCCGGCGGCCAGATCGTCCGGGACACGGCGGCGAAGACCTGGGGCTTCGACCGTAAGGGCGACGGGGTGCGGTTCTACGTCTTCGAGTCGATAGCCAACCCGGCGGCCTTCAAGCGGGAGTACCGCGCGCTGCTGGACGCCCTGCCGGTGGACGACCTGGAGAAGCAGCGCGTGGTGGAGGAGTGCAAGCGCGCCTACGCGCTGAACGCGGGGATCTTCCGGGAGCTGGCCGAGGAGTTCCGGCTCAGCGCCTGAGGCACCGCATGCGCGAAGCCCGCGCCCACCGGGCAGGAGGATCGGTGAGCGCGGGCGACCGGTGCGGCGGCCATGCCGCAGCGGGCCGGGTCCGCACTGCTCCGCGCCGCGTCACGTACGGCTCACCCGCGCGCCACGAGGGGGCGCGCGGACAGGAACCGCTGTTGGGTCATCCGGTGGTCAGCTCCTGGAGCCGCTGGCGCAGGGCGGCAGCGGGCGGGTCGGTGAAGCCGTCGAGGAGGGCGAGGGCTTCGGCGCGGTGCTGGCAGGCATGTTCGGGCTGGTCATCAGCCATGCAGACGTCGGCAAGGTGGGCGAGGGCGTTGGCCAGGCCCCAAGGCTGATTCTGGTCGCGGAGGATGTGGGCGGCCGTGGTGTGGAAGTCGATGGCCTCCGTCAGACGGCCGAGAGCGCGCAGGGTCTGACCGATGCCGTCGTAGGCCAGGGCCTGGCCGGTGCGGTTACCGATGGAGCGCTGGAGCCTCTCACACACCCAGTACGCCTCAACGGCTTGCTCGTGACGGTTCTGTGCGTTCAGCAAGGTGGCCTGTTCGAGCCGGAGGGCTGCGTCGATGGTGACGAAGCTTGAGTGTTCCTGCAGCGAGAAGGCGTCCGCAAGATGCTCCTCGGCCTGGGCATATTGGCCTGTTTCCCGGGCGAGGCGGGCCAGAAGACGTAGGGCGTCGATGCGGAGAGAGTGATCGGCTCCGGTTTCCCGGTACACGGCCAGGGCTTGGCGGGTGAAGTGGGCGGCTTGATGGAGTTCGCCCAGGTCGGCGGCGGTGAAGCCGAGGTTGCACAGGACCACACCGGTCCAGTGGTGAGGGCCGTACTGCTGGTAGAGGGCCAAGGCCTGTTCCAGACGGGTACGGCTGGCGTCCAGTTCGCGGCGCCCCAGATGGACAAGGGCCAGGCCGTTGGCGGATTCCGCCATCCCGGCGTGGTCGTCGATGCGGGTACGGAGATCGAGCGCGGCCTGGTGGTGTTCGGTGGCTCGCACCAGTTGTCCGGAGTCTTTGTTCGCGATGCCCAGGGAGTTGTGCATGAGTGCCTGGGCCCGCTGGTCACCCAGCCGTCGGGCGGCCTCCAGCCCGATGTCGGCCATCGCCTTCCAGTCGTCGAAAACGCTGCGGGCCATGTGAATGCCGTGCAGAGCGGCCGGCAACTGCCACGCGATCTCCTCCAGTCCTGCCTGCGCGGCAGTTCGGGCGACGGCCAGGAGATTGGCCTGCTCGCCCTGGTGCCAGGCGAATGCTTCCTGCTGTCCGCCGAAGGCCATCACTGGTGCCGGGCCGGTCTGCTCCGGGGGCAGGATGGAAGGATCGAAGGTCTGGGCCGCCGCGCAGGCGGCATCGGCGGTGTAGAGGTACCAGCTGGCCAGGCGGTGGAACGCGGCGTGCTGGCCTTCGAGGGTCTCTTCCTGGTGGGCCTGGTCGGTGGCGTAGGCGCGCAGCAGGTCGTGGAACTGGTACCGGTCCGCCCCGATGGACTCGATGAGATGGGCACCCGCCAGGAGGTCAAGCAGGCTATGGGTCTGCCGGGGTTCCTGTTCGGTCAGGGCGGCGGCCGCATGAACCGAGATGTCCGGGCCCGGGTGCAGGCCAAGGAGTCGGAAGAGGCGGGCGGCGGGGGGAGGGAGGGTGCGGTAGGACCAGGCGAAGACGGTGCGTACCGCATCGGCCTCTTCCTCGTCGGGGCTGGAGAGCGCCTCCCACAGCGTCGACTCGTCCCGCAACTGCGCGGCCAGCTCGGGCAGAGCGAACAGCGGATGGGTGGCGGCGCGCTCGGCGGCGATCCGCAGAGCCAGCGGAAGACGCGCGCACAGCTGCGCCAGTTCGGCGATCTGACCCGGGTCGTCACCGGTGCGGTAGCCGCGGGTGGCCGCGGTGATCAGCTCGGCCGATTCCTGCTCGCTGAGCATGCCCAGGGTGATGCGGCGGGCGCCGTCGCGCACGGCCAGCCCGGACAAGCGGTGACGGCTGGTCACCAACGTCAGGCAACCCGTGGTGCCGGGGAGCAGCGGGCGGACCTGCCCGACGGTGGCGGCGTTGTCCAGCACCACCAGGACCCGCTTGTCCGCCAGCAGCGACCGGTACAGCTCCGCTCGCTCCTCCAGCCCGGACGGAACCGCCGGACCCGGAACACCGAGCGCGCGCAGGAACCGCTCCAGCACCGCAGCGGGCGCCAGCGGCGGCCCAGTGTCATAGCCGCGTAGGTTCACGAACAGCTGTCCATGAGGGAAGCGTCCGCTGATCCGGTGTGCCAGGTGTACGGCGAGGGAGGTCTTGCCCACCCCGGCAGTTCCGGCGATCACAACGACCGACACGACCCCTTCCGGACCTCCGCCGTCCTCGGGCAGCAGTTCGTCCAGCTGCGCGAGTTCGGCCGCCCGGCCGACGAAGCCGGACACATCGCCCGGGAGCTGACGCGGCACGGGAACCTCGGCACTCACCGGGGCGGGACTGTGGAAGTGAACACCACCGTGTACGTGTCCGGCCTGCACCACATCACGGGCCGCCCCGGACAGATCCGACCACACCCCACCACGCACTGATCCGCCTCCCGGCCCGCCGGGTAAGACATCCCCCATCCCCAGCCCTCCCCCTTCAGACCTCTCGGCGCCCAGCGCCGTGACAACAGCGGCCCAGTCTCTTCCGCTTCCCAACCTCACACACGCCGCCCCGTCTGTCACGACGGCCTGGACGGCGATGAGGGCTCCGGAGGTTCGGCCCAATTCATACTGAGTCGTACTCGGTCATGCTGAAAGGTGCTGTGGACCGGAATCGGCCCACAGCACCCTGACTACGCCCTGCTATATCAGGCGGGCATATTGAACTCGCCGTTCCACGCCCCGAGCAGGAACGCCTCCCACTCGGCCCGGTTGAATGTCACCATCGGGCCACTCCTGTCGTGAGTGTTACGCACGTGCGCCAGGCCCCGCTGGAAACGGACCTCCACGCAGTTGCCCCCGCCCCCGCTGAAGCTGCTCTTGAACCAGCCCTCGTCCGCCGGCGGGATCACCGTCATCGTGGTCATCGCCTTCTCCTTCCCCTCGCCCGGACCGCTCGCCCTGATGCGGCGCCCCGGTGTCCTCAGCACACCGGTGAGCGGATGGGTGAGGCCATGGTGAGGAGAGCTCACTCACCCCTCACTCACCACTCATCACGAGCCCAGGCACGCTCCGGCGAGACCGGCCGACCGCAGACGGTCCCAGCGCCTTCGGCCAGAGGCTCGACGGCGGCTCCGGGAACAGCCGCAAGCTCGCTGCGAGGCTGTGGTGCCCCAGCCCACGCAGCGGGTGCTCTGGTCACATCTGGGACAGGAATGCTCTGCTGCGACGGGAGAGGCGGTTCGCTCCGGTATTTGCTCCTGTGCGCTTCTGGTACGCGCCCCGTGCGCTGCCCAACGGTGGTCCGCCAAGGACACGCCTCCCGAGCACCGAATCCGCGTTCGCCGATCCGGCCCCGCCTGGGGCGCGTGACGGGGACCTGGACGGTAAGGGGCACGGCATGGATGCCACCGGCACATCACCAGACGACGAAGACCCGGTGGACCAACCCCGGCCGAACGCCCACCTGCGGCCCGTGCCAGACGAAGCCACCGACCCTCCGCTGCCCGTAGACGAACCGCACAGCCCACCGCCCGACCGCGCGCCGGGGAACTCGGTGCCGGTCCAGGTCGCGGACAGTGCGGGCGGTCCATTACGGCAGGCCGCCGAAGCGTTCGCGGCCGAACTGATCCGGCTGCGCACCGCCGCAAAGCTCTCCCAACTCGCCCTGGCCCAGCGCCTCGGGTATGACAAGACCTACGTCACCCATCTCGAACGCTGCACCCAGGCCCCCACCCAGCCGGTCGCCCGCCAGGCCGACGAGTTCTTCGGTTCCGGTGAGGCCCTGACGCGCCTCTGGCGCGCCTACCACACCGCCCGCACCGCCAGCCGACGCGAACAGTCACAGCGCCCCACCTCGCAGGCGCCGCCCCGGCCTGCTCCCGCCGCTCTGCACAGCACCCTGCCGCGCGACATCGCGGCCTTCACCGGTCGCGAGGGCGAACTGCATCGCCTCCTGCGCGCGGCCGAGGCGGGGCGGGCCCCGGTCATCAGCATCCACACGGTCGACGGCATGGCCGGGGTCGGGAAGACCGCACTGGTCACCCACGCCGCCCATCAGCTCGCGGCCCGCTACCCGGACGGGCACCGGTTCGTAGACCTCCACGCCCACACCGCCGGTCAGCCTCCCGCCGACCCTGCCGACGTCCTGGCCACCCTGCTCATCAGCATCGGCATCAGCCCCCAGAACCTGCCCGACAGCCTGGAGGAACGCGCCGCACTATGGCGGGACCGCTTGGCCGGCAGCCGGATGCTGCTGATCCTGGACAACGCCGCCAGCCCCGGCCAGGTCGAACCCCTCCTGCCCGCGTCCCAGGAGTGCCTGGTGCTGGTCACCAGCCGACGGCGCCTGATCGCCCTCGACGGCGCAGAACCCCTCCCCCTGGACACCCTGCCGCCCGACCAGGCCGCCCGCCTCTTCACCCGCCTGGCCCGCCGCACCCCCACCGACACCGAGCACAGCGCAGTCACCGAAGCCGTACGGCTCTGCGGCCACTTACCCCTGGCGATCACCCTGCTCGCCGGACGCCTGGCCCACCACCCCACCTGGGACCTCACCACCTTCACCGACGAATTCGCCACCGCACAGGATCGCCTGAGCGAACTGGAAACCAGCGACCGCGCCGTCGCCGCCGCCTTCGACCTCTCCTACCAAGACCTCCCACCCCACCTCCAACACCTCTTCCGCCACCTCGGCCTCCACCCTGGCCCCGACATCGACCCCTACGCCACGGCCGCCCTCACCGACGTCCCCCTGCCCCAGGCCCGACGCAACCTGGAAACCCTCTACACCGACCACCTCATCGAAGAACCCATCCCCCGCCGCTACCGCCTCCACGATCTCCTCCGCGAATACGCCCACACCCTCACCACCCACGACCCCACCGACACCCGCACCCAAGCCACCCAACGCCTCCTCACCTACTACACCCACACCGCCCAAACCGCCGACCACCGCCTCAGCAACGCCTCACGCCCCCACGCCCACCCCAAGATTGCCCCCGACGCAGCACCCGAACTCACCACCCGCGAACTCGCGCTCGCCTGGATGCGCACCGAACACCCCAACCTCTTCGCCTGCGCCCACCACACCACCGCCCACACCCAACCCACCCACCTCATCGCTCTCGCGGACGCCATGGCCGCTTACCTCCGCCAGCAAGGCCTCTGGGACCAAGCCATCACCCTCCACCACACCGCCGCCACCACCGCACACCACACCAACGACCGACTCGGCGAAGCAGGCGCCCTGCGGGACCTGGGCTGGGCGCGGCAACTGACGGGTGACTATGCGGGGGCGGGGGAGGTAGCCGGGCAGGCCCTGGAGCTGTGCCGCACCCTCGGAAAACGCCTCGGCGAAGCAGATGCCCTGCACGACCTGGGCCGGGTGCGGAAGCTGACGGGTGACTACGCGGGGGCGACCGAGCTGGCAGGCCAGGCCCTAGAGCTATACCGCACCCACGACGGCCGCCACGGCGAAGCCAACACCCTTTGGACCCTGGGACAGCTGCGAGGGTCGACGGGTGACTATGCGGGGGCGACCGAGCTGGTAGGCCAGGCCCTGGAGCTATACCGCACCCTCGACGACCGCCTCGGCGAAGCCAACGCCCTGTACGACCTGGGCGAAGTGCGGCGACTGACGGGTGACTACGCGGGGGCGACCGAGCTGGCAGGCCAGGCCCTGGAGCTATACCGCACCCTCGACGACCGCCTCGGCGAAGCCAACACCCTGCAGAGCCTGGGACAGCTGCGACGGTCGACGCGTGACTACGCGGGGGCGACCGAGCTAGCAGGCCAGGCCCTGGAGCTATACCGCACCCTCGACGACCGCCACGGCGAAGCCAACACCCTGCGGGAGCTGGGCTGGGTGCGGCAACTGACGGGTGACTACGCGGGGGCAGGGGAGCTGGTAGGGCATGCCTTGGAGCTGTACCGCACCCTCGGCGACCGCCTTGGCGAAGCCAACGCCCTTTGGAACCTGGACTGGGTGCGACGGTCGACGGGTGACTATGCGGGGGCGACCGAGCTGGCAGGCCAGGCCCTGGAGCTATACCGCGCCCTTGGAAACCGCCACGGCGAAGCCAACACCCTGCAGAACCTGGGACAGCTGCGACGGTCGACGCGTGACTACGCGGGGGCGACCGAGCTAGCAGGCCAGGCCCTGGAGCTATACCGCACCGTCGGAAACCGCCACGGCGAAGCACGCGCCCTGCAGAACCTGAGCCGGGTACAGGCCGAGTTGGGGAACTGTACCGCGGCGGCCGATCTCCTGGCCCGGTCACGGGCGCTGTTCGCGGAAGTCAGTGACACGCAGGGGGAAGCGGAAGCGCTGAACAGCACGGGCACCCTGCTCGCCCGCTCCGGGCAGCCGCAGCAGGCGATTGACACCTACCAGCAGGCTCTCCTCCTGGCTCGTCAGATCCGCAGCCCTCTGGACGAGGCACACGCCCTTGAAGGAACCGGCCGCTGCCAAGCACACACCGACACACAGGCCGCGATCATCAGCCTCCGTAAGGCCGTGACCATCTACCAACGCATCAGCGCCGCCGAAACAGCCACCGCCACCGACTACCTCACCCAACTGGAAGCCGGACAAGCCTAGGCCCGCCGTGCGCTGAGCTGAGGGGCGAGCAGAGGAGGCTGCCGAGCAATGGCGGCGTCAGGTCGCCCGCCTTCTCCGCGAGGACTGGTGATCTAACCGTGGAAGCAGAGGTGTCAGCAGGGTGGATCGGCCTGATCGGGGCCCCAGTCAGTGCGCGGGCGCTCTCCTGGGCGGATGGCTCCAGCAGTGACACCGGGCGAAGATTGCCAAGGAGGAACGGCGGGAGGCGTACTCCAGGAGTGCGGCAGAGGCTGGACTCAGCACCCTGCTGAAAGCCCAGCACCAACTTTCCCCGTTCTGGGTCTACTTCAGGGGCAGCTCGGCGAGCATGACGGCGAAGACCGGGGAGTCCGGGAAGGGCTGGCGCTCCCCCACCTTGCGGAAGCCCCAGGTCTCGTACAGGACCTGTACCCGGGGGTGTTCGGTGTCCACGAGCAGGACCACGAGATCCTCGTCCCGGTCTTCCATCAGCGCGCGGGTCAGCCGCTCGGACACGCCTTGCCTCCGCCACGCCGGCATGACGGCCAGTTCGGAGTACGAGAAGGTCCGGTGCTTCTCCGGCGCCGGGTCGAGGTGCTCGCGCCACCACTCGCGACCAGGGCTGCCGGGGGCGCCGTAGGCGAAGCCCACGGCCTTGTCGCCGTCGTACGCGATCACGCAGGCGAACCCCGGCTGGCCGCCCCAGTGGTCCACGAACCAGGGGAAGCGCTGGTTGAAGGGGTCGTCCATCTCGTCCGCGAGGGCGTCGGCGTGTACGTCGATGAGCGTCTGGCGGATCTCCGGGAGATCGGTGTGGGTGAAGTGTCGGACGTTCAGCCCTGCGGCGGTCACGCGCGGCTCCATTCGGTTCGGTAGCGGTCTCCCCACTCGCGCGCCACGGTGGCCTTCGGCGCGAGGGAGATCAGGTCGCGGTAGTAGTCCCCGAGGAGGGATCGCATGCGTCCGGGGATCGGGTGCCCGTCCATCAGGTCGAAGACGGTGGAGGCCGTGGCGCACGCCTGGTCGACATCGTGCTGGTGGAGCTGGGTCATGGCGAGCCGCGCGGTGGCCAGGGCACGGTTGCGGCGGAAGTGCTGGGGGATGTCGGCCAGGGCCTGGTGGGAGGCGGCCTCGGCCTCCACGGGCTGGCCGATCTTGTCCCGGACGATGGCCGTGAGGGCGAGCAGCTCGCCAGGTCCGTAGAAGACGGTCCAGATCGGCCGGGGATCATCCAAGGACGCCTTGCCCAATACCTCGTGGGCGCACCCGAGGGAGCGTAAGGCGGGCTGCCGCTCGCCCAAATTGGCGTGGGCGAGCGCCGTCCGGACGTGGGCCAGAGAGGCGTAGAACGGATCCCGCCGGGCGATGGCCGTCGCCTGGGCCGCATAGCCGCAGTCGACGGCCTCGGTGTACGCACCACGGTGGTGGGAGAGACTGGAGTACAAGTTCCAGACCTGCATCTCGGCAACGGGATCCTTGGCCATCCCGGCCAGATAGAGCGCCCGCTCCAGCAGGCCGCGAGCCCGGTCGGTGCGCTTGTCGTCGATGGCGGACCAGGCGGCCTGGCACGTGTAGGTGGCGGCCACACTGAACAGCCGCTGGCGGATGCGCTGGGAGGCGCCCAGCTTCTGCTTCTCCAGCGTCTCGGCCGCCCCGGCAAGGGCCCTGCGCTCCAGTTCGTCGTGACCTCCCCGTGTGGCATCCAGGGCCACCAAGGCGTCCAAGCCGGAACGGAGGCGGATGACTTCCGAGGTGCCTACGGAGTGTTGTGCGATGAGAGGAACGGCGACCGCAGCCGTCGTACCGGTGGTGGCCATCAGGAAGTTCCTGCGCCTCACGGGATCCTCCGGTTCTGTGGCGGGGCATCTTGGGGCCGGTGGGACGAATCCCAGTTCTTCGGCCGTACATCCGAATACTGCCCCTAAGGCTGCCCGCTGCCGAGAGTGCGGCCAACGGGTCTTTCCGGTCAGCCAGTTGCGAACCGTCCGGTCGCTGACCGTGCCTTCGTAGCCGTCGCGGTGCAGGTGAGTGTTTACCGCGTCCGCCAACCCAGCCTGGGTGAGCCCGCTCTCGCGCAGGGCGCTGATGAGGTATTCGTTCCCCTCCATGTACCCACCGTAGCGATGCGCGCCCCCTCCGTGAGGAGAGGCGGCCGAGAATTTCCGGCTGGGCGATGTGCATACCTGGGCGACATTTCCCTCTCTCGCGCGGCGAGCCGTCGTTCACTCGGACAAGGCCGCTCACTTCGCACCCACTGAGGTCCTGATGTCCGTGACCGCTACACCTCGCCCCACCGGGCACCCCGGATACTCCCAGACCATGCGCCGCGTACCGGAGAGCGCGGAGGCAGCCCGCAAGCTGGTGCGGACCGCACTGGCCGCCTGGGGGCAGGAGGGCCTGATAGAGGACGCCGAGCTGGTCATCACCGAACTGGTCTCCAACACCGTGGAACACGCCCGTCTGGAGTCGATCCGCGTCGTCGTCACCCGACCGTCCGAGAAGTTCGTTCGCCTCGGCGTCGTGGACCGGTCCCGCGATGTCCCCTACCTGCGGACGGACTCCAATGGCGACAACACCCGAGGCCGGGGGCTGCTGTTGGTCGATGTCCTTACGGACCGTTGGGGGACGGACCGGTACCGCTGGGGCAAGCAGGTATGGGGCGAGCTGAAGTGCGGTTGATCATCCGCAGCGTCGACTGCCCACAGCACGGCCGCCCGCGTGGCTCCAACGCGGCGTTCCGGGCCAGGCCGCAGGAGCGCTGCTGATGGCGGGCGGCGAGCAGACCGGGGTCGCCCTGCACGCTGAGGAGGCATGGCGAGCAGCCATCGAGCACGCTGCGAGTTGCCCGGCCTGCCGGACGCCCGGCGCCGTATGCGCGACCGGGGAGCGGCTGCTCAGCGTCTACGAGGAGGCAGCGCGCCTGGCTCGGGCAGAGGAGGGCACATGACGCGGCGCCGTCGGCGGTCGACCGCCGAGCGGACCGGGCTGCTCGCCTTCCGTGCCGCTCGCATGAGCCTGATGCTCTGCGTGGTTCCCGCGCTGCTGGCGTTCGCGGTCCACCTCTGCTTCGCGAGCACCCTCGCGCCATAAGCCGGGTGGGTCGCTGGTGGTCCGGGCCCCCGTACCGGACGACGGCCCCAGCGGCCCGCCCTCCAAGCCCCCTGCGGCAGGCACAGCCCAGGCGTAGCCGCCGCAGGGCAAGGCTCCGGCCCCGATTTGGGGATCGCAAAGCCGGAGTCCCCCTTCAGAAGAGCTCGCCCCGGCTCCCGCTTGCAGGCCAGTGGCCGGGACGAGCACCGCGCCATCGCGCGGGGACACCCCTGCGCGAGTGAACTCACAGGAGAACCCCATGCGATTACAGCATGCCGTCGTCCATCAGGACCCGGAAGACGGCGACACCATGCCGGACACCGACGCCCCGTCACCGAGCGGTGGGACGCCCGGCGACTCGGACGACGGCCGCCAGTACGCGAGATAACCAGCGTCAAGCGCCATAGCAGTCCGCCCCCTGGCCAGCTCTCCGCCCGGCCAGGGGGCGGGCCGCTCCCCACCACCAGGAGGTACCTCCGATGACCGCTCCGCCCCCACCCATGCCAGCCCACTGGCACTGCTACCGCTGGACCGGAGAGCGCCGCACCTACGACGACGAGTCCGCCCGGCGGCCACCACACCTCGTCGTACAGGACATCTCACCCCAGGAGTGGAAACAGATCGCGGCGGCCAGCCCCGCCTTCATGGCGAGCGACGTGCCCCCGCTGGAGGTACCGCACTGGCTGCTCCGCCCGGCCAGAATGATCAAAGCCACCTTCGAGGCACCCGACGAAGCCTCCGCCTGGTACAGAGACCAGGTCAGCGACTTAAGCCCGTCCTTCCTCACCGACCACGACAAGGCTCCCTCCCAGCAGGCCGAGTGGTTCGCGGCAGCGGATGACCGGCTCGGCTGGGGCGGCGATGTCGTCGGCGGGTGGTACCTGCGAGGTACTGGTTTCGCCTCGGTCCAGGTCGTCGCATGCACCGCGAACCGCATCCGCCCGACGATCCCGTGCCCGATGCGCTGACGCCTTCCGATCGGCCCGCCCGTTGCTGCCCCAGAGCACACAAGACATCAAAGACGGCATCGAAGCCGACATCCGACGAGCCGCGCCCATGAGAGGCGTGCGTCACTTTTCCCGGACTGCGAACCGCATCAAATCAGCCACCTTGACCAAACCTTTGCCATCCACAGGGTACTCCTTGACCTTACACGGGATCCACACAGGCAAGGCTCAGTTAAGTTAGGCCAGCCTTATCCGCCCCCCGCACGTCCGTCCTGTCCTGCCTGCCCTGATTCCGTCTGGAGCCCGTATGCGAGCCGCTCGCACCTCCGTTGTCGCCGCGATATCGGCACTGACGACGATCACCGCCGTCGCCGGATGCGCCCAGAAGTCCGACGCCAAGGACTCGGACGCCATCCAGGTCACCGCCTCCGACAGCGCGTGCGAGGTCTCCAAGACCTCCTTCCCCGCCGGGCATGTGAAGCTCGCGGTGGAGAACAAGGGCTCCAAGGTCACCGAGGTCTATGTCTACGCCCCGGGCGACCGGATTGTCACCGAGCGGGAGAACATCGGCCCCGGCACCAGCACCTCCATCAACGCCGAGATCAAGACCGGTTCGTACGAGATCGCCTGCAAGCCCGGGATGAAGGGCCACGGCATCCGCCAGAAGGTGTCCGCCACCGGCAAGGACAAGCCGGCCCAGCGCGACCCCAAGCTGGACAAGGCGGTGGCCGAGTACCGGACGTACGTCCAGAAGCAGGCCGACGACACGCTCCCCACGGTCCAGAAGTTCGCCGACGCGATCAAGAAGGACGATCTCGAGGGCGCCAAGAAGCTCTACGCCCCCTCCCGCGTCGGCTGGGAGCGCACCGAGCCGGTCGCCGAGTCCTTCGGCGATATCGACCCCAAGGTGGATGTGCGCGAGGACGGCCTGGAGAAGGGCCAGAAGTGGACCGGCTGGCACCGGCTGGAGAAGTCGCTGTGGCAGGCCAAGAAGATCACCGCGGCCGACCATGACCTCGCCGACCAGCTCATCAAGGACCTGAAGGACTGGCAGAAGCGCGTCGGCACCGCCGACATCACCCCCACCGGCATGGCCAACGGCGCCAAGGAGCTGCTGGACGAGGTGCAGACCGGCAAGGTGACCGGTGAGGAGGAGCGCTACAGCCACACCGACCTGGTGGACTTCAAGGGCAACGTCGAGGGCGCCGAGACCTCGTACAAGCTGCTCAAGCCCGTGGCTTCGAAGAACGACCCGGAGCTGGCCAAGGAGCTCGACAAGCAGTTCGCGGCCGTCGCCAAGCTGCTGGACCAGTACCGCGAGGGCGATGACTTCGTGTCGTACGACACCGTCTCGGAGTCCCAGCGCAAGAAGCTGTCCGACGCGGTCAACGCGCTCGCCGAGCCGCTCTCCCGGCTCGCCGCCGCCGTCGTCACCAAGTGAGGGGGCCGGGCATGACCGACGAGGCCAACACGGCTCCCTCGCGCCGGGCGCTGATCGGCTGGGGCGGCGCCGGGCTCGCGCTCGGCGCCGCGGCCGCCGGAGGCGCGGCGGCCGCGCTCAGCAGCGACGCGGACGACACCCGGACGGTCGCGGACAGCGGCGGCGCGGTGCCCTTCCACGGGGCGCACCAGGCGGGGATCGCCACCGCGGTGCAGGACCGGCTGCACTTCGCGGCGTTCGACGTCACCACCGACGACCGCGCCGAGCTGATCGCGCTGCTGAAGGAGTGGACGAAGGCGGCGGCCCGGATGACCCAGGGGCACGCGGTCGGCGGCGGCGCGGTGAGCGATCTGGCGGAGGCCCCGCCGGACGACACCGGCGAGGCGCTGGGCCTCAAGGCGTCCCGGCTCACCCTCACCATCGGCTTCGGGCCCACGCTGTTCAAGGACAAGAAGGGCAAGGACCGCTTCGGCATCGCCGACCGCCGCCCCGAGGCGCTGATCGACCTGCCCGCCTTCCCCGGCGACAACCTCGAACCGGCGCGCAGCGACGGCGATCTGTGTGTGCAGGCGTGCGCCGACGATCCGCAGGTGGCCGTGCACGCCATCCGCAACCTGGCCCGGATCGGCATGGGCAAGGTGGCCATCCGCTGGTCGCAGCTGGGCTTCGGCAAGACCTCCTCGACCACGCCGGACGCCCAGACCCCGCGCAACATGATGGGCTTCAAGGACGGCACCCGGAACATCGCGGGCACCGACACCGCCGCCCTGGACAAGCATGTGTGGGTGAGCGGCAAGGCGGGCCCGGCATGGCTGGCCGGCGGCTCGTACCTGGTGGCGCGCCGCATCCGGATGCACATCGAGACCTGGGACCGCACCTCGCTCAAGGAGCAGGAGGACGTCTTCGGCCGGGACAAGGGCGAGGGCGCGCCGCAGGGAAAGCAACGCGAGCACGACGAGCCCGATCTGAGGGCGATGCTGCCGGACGCGCATGTCCGGCTGGCGCATCCGGACTCCAACGGCGGGGCCCGGATCCTGCGCCGCGGCTACTCCTTCACCGATGGCACGGACGGTCTGGGGCGGCTGGACGCGGGGCTGTTCTTCCTCGCCTACCAGCACGACGTACGGGACGGATTCGTGCCCGTACAGCGGCGGCTGGCACGCACCGACGCGCTCAACGAATACATCCAGCACGTGGGTTCGGCGCTCTTCGCCGTCCCGCCGGGCGTCCGGGACGCGGACGACTGGTGGGGCAGGGCGCTGTTCTCCTGACGGACTGACTGACGGACTGACGGACTGACGGACTGACGGACTCCTCCAGGAACCTCGACAAGGAAGGCGAACCCCGTGTTCGGCAATTACCTGATCGGACTGCGCGAAGGGCTCGAAGCCAGCCTGGTGGTCTGCATCCTGGTCGCCTATCTGGTCAAGACCGAGCGCCGGGAGGCGCTGCGCCCGGTGTGGCTCGGGATCGCCGCCGCGGTGATCCTGAGCATGTCCTTCGGCGCGGCGCTGGAGTTCGGCTCGCAGGAGCTGACCTTCGAGGCGCAGGAGGCGCTGGGCGGTTCGCTGTCGATCCTGTCGGTCGGCCTGGTGACCTGGATGGTGTTCTGGATGCGGCGCACCGCCCGCCATCTGAGGTCCGAGCTGCACAGCAAGCTGGACGCGGCGCTCGCGATGGGCACCGGGGCGCTGGTGGCCACGGCCTTCCTCGCGGTCGGCCGGGAGGGCCTGGAGACCGCGCTGTTCGTGTGGACGGCGGTCCGGGCGAGCAACGACGGTACGGCGGACCCACTGATCGGCGTGATCCTGGGCCTGGTCACCGCGGTGGTGCTGGGCTGGCTGTTCTACCGGGGCGCGCTACGGATCAACCTGGCGAAGTTCTTCACCTGGACGGGCGCGATGCTGGTCGTGGTGGCGGCGGGGGTGCTCGCGTACGGCTTCCACGACCTCCAGGAGGCCGACTGGCTGCCCGGGCTGCACTCGCTGGCCTTCGACATCAGCTCCACCATCGCGCCGGACTCCTGGTACGGCACGCTGCTCAAGGGCGTCTTCAACTTCCAGCCGGACCCGACCTGGCTCCAGGTGTGGATGTGGGCGCTCTACCTGGTCCCCACGCTCGCGCTGTTCCTTCGCCCCGGTAGGGTGTCGCCGTCCACAGCAGCCCCCACGAATCGGGAGCCGGAGCCCCATGACACGCAGGTCGCCCCGTCGGCAGCTGACAGTTCCGACCGCAGCGGTGGTACTGACGCTGGGGATGACGCTCACGGGGTGCATGACGGTGCACGGCGAGCGGGAGAACATTCCGTCGGTGGACAAGGCTGAGGCGCCCAAGGCGCTCGAGCGGTTCACCGACACGTACAACAAGGCGTACCGGGAACTGGATCCGGCGCTGGCGCGCCAGGTGGAGACGGGCCCGCTGGAGGCCATCACCACGGCCGACCTCAAGGCCCAGCACGCGAGCTCGCCCGACGGCAACCCCAAGTACCCGTCGCTGGAGCTGTCCGACGTCACCTACCGCATCCCCAAGCAGGTGGGCTGGCCGAAGTTCTTCGTCGCGGACACCGACAGCAACCGCGACGACAACCGCTGGCTGTTCGTCTTCACCCGTGACGGTGCCGATGAGCCGTGGAAGGCCGCGTATCTGTCGATCCTCAGCCAGGACGAGGTGCCGGACTTCGCGACCGACAAGGACGGCTGGGCCAAGCCGGTCCGGGCCGCGGGGCCGGCCCCGAAGCTGGCCACCCGGCCGGACAAGCTGAGCCCGGAGTACGCCGACTACCTGATGACGGGCAAGGGCTCGGTCTTCGCCGACGGCCAGTCCACGTCGGGGCTGCGGGACACCCGGAAGAAGTACCTGCGCACACCGAAGTTCTGGACCGAGTACATCGACACCCCGGCGCAGGGCGCGCAGGACGCCCCGGTGGGGCTGCGCACCTCGGACGGCGGGGCGATCGTGTTCTTCACCTCGCACCACCGGCAGAAGCAGACCATGGCGAAGGGGTTCCGGCCCAACCCGGATCCGCAGATCAAGGCGCTGATGACGGGGGAGGCGAAGCGGGCGGTGACGCTGACCCGCATCGCGGAGTCGGCGGTACGGGTCCCGGCGAAGGACGCGGCGGACCCGAAGGTGGTCTTCCTCAACCGCCTGGAGGGCGTAACCGCGGCTAAGGGCGAATGAGGATGCGGGGGCACCCATCTCGCGGGGCGGAACGGGTTGAACAAGGTTGTGGGCAATCGTCCCTCCCCCAGCTAACGCTGGGAGGTGCCCCCTGGCGAGGGGGGTACCTCCCATGCCCTTAAGGCTATGGGGGAGGGTGGGCACAACCCACCCACCGGCCCGCACCCGACGACGAAACCTAAGACGGACTACCGCCCCATGGGCCAAGCAGCCGTCTCCTGATCCTGATCCTCGCCCGCGAAGCGGGCACACGCATCGGTGAGCGTCTCAAGCAAACTCAGCGGATCCGGCAGCGGCCGCTCCGGCCCGAGCACCCAGCCCACATGCCCGTCCCCCGGCAACCTCGCGGGCGGCATCAGCACATAGCTCCCCCGGCAATGCCACCGCAGCCCCGGATGCTCATCCATCGTCTCCGGATGGCAGTCCAGCTCACACGGCCACCACTCGTCCTCGTCGTCGGGCGTACCCCGGGTGGCCGTGAAGAAGAGCATCCGGCCCTGCCGGAGATCGCCACTGCTCGTGGCCACGGGCCCGACCTCGACCTCGGCCGCGCCCAGCCGCTCCAGGGCCAGCCGCCCCGCGTCCGCGGGTACGTCGAGCACATCGTGGACAATGCCGGTGGCGGTGATGAAGTTGGCCTGGGGGTCGGCGCGCAGCCACTGCTCGACCTTGTCCGGGTCCGTCGTCGCCTGGGTCGGCCAGGCGAACGAGACGGGGTGGCGGGCCGGGGTGGGGCAGCCGATGCGGTCGCAGGAGCAGCCGTAGCCGGAGGGGTACGCGGCCGGCGCGAGCGGGAATCCCGCGGCCGCGGCGGCCATGAGCAGGTCCTCGCGGACGCCCCCGGCGCCCGCTCCCGTGCCCTGGTCGCCGCCCGCTCCGCTCCTCGGCCGGCGCAGCCACTGGGAGAACCTGCCCTTGCGTTCCATCTACCGCCTCGCTTCACCGCCGGTACCGGCGGAACCGCCGGTACCCGATCAATGCTGCCACCATCCTGCTCCGGAAGTAGCCGGTGTCCGCATCCGGGGTGGGTGAGAGCACCCCGACCGGGTGCCGATATCAGGGCATAACGGATGTCACGCCCCTAGCGTTCCGTTTATGATCAGCAGGCATTTTCTGACCGCCGTCGTAGTGCTCGGCCTGTCCATACCGGCGGCCGCCGCGGCCCACCCCACCGCTCGTCCGTCCGTACGACGCCTCATCCCCCCGGCCGCCGAACCGGCGCGGCTCGGCCTCCAGCCCGCGCTCACGACTCCATCGTCCCGTAAGCCCGCCGTCGTCTACACCGCGCACCGAGGCGGCGCCCTGGAAGTGCCCGAGAACAGCATGTCGGGGCTGGCCAGCGCCTTCAGCAGGCATGACGTCCAGGTCCTGGACTTCGACAGCCGCATGCTGGCGGACGGCACGCTCGTGGTGATGCACGACGCCACACTGGACCGCACCACCGACCGGACCGGGCCCGTACGGGCCCTGACCACCGCCCAGTGGCGGAACGTCCGGCTGCGCCCCGACCCCTCCCTGCGCGGCACCTGGCGGCCCGAGCGACCGCCGACCGTCGCCGAGGTGCTGGACCGGTTCGGCGGCCGGATCACCTTGATGGTCGAGGCCAAGGACCCGGAGAGCCTGCCGCGGCTGGCGAAGATGATCCGCGACCGGGGGCTGGTCCACGCCGTATACGTCAACAGCAACCACCCCGAGGTGGCCCGCGAGGCCCACCGCAAGGGGCTGCTGACCCAGCTGTGGCGGTCCGCCCGGCAGATGCGCACCGACACCCCGCGCGACTGGCACGGGGTCGTCGACCTGCTGGACGTGGACTACCGGGCGAGCGACAAGGACGTACGGCGGGCCGTCGCCTCCGGGATACCGCGGGTGTGGGCGCACACCGTGGACACCCCGGCGCAGCGGGACCGGATGCTACGGCTGGGCTGCGACGGCATCATCACGGACGCGCCGGGCCGGCTGATCTCCACGCCCGTACGGATGCCGCGGGCGCCGAGCGGGGGATGAGGGGCGATCCACGGTGGGCGAGCGGGCCGACCAGCGGCCCCGGGCCAGGCGCGGCCCCGGGCCAGGCGGCAAGGCGCTCGCCGCCGTCGCGGCGCCCGCCGACCCTGGGCTGAGCCGACCCTGAGGGCAGCCAACCCTGAGCGCAGCGGGACCCTGCGAGGCCCCCGGCCCAAAGGGCGGCCCCCGGGCCAGACGGTGACCCCAGGCCCAAGCGGCGACCCCGGCCCAGGTCCCAGCCCAGGCCCAAGCCCAGGCAGCGGCCCCCGGCCCAGGCCCAAGCGGCGGCGCCGGTCCAGACGGCGACCCCCGGGCCAGGCCCCACCAGGCCCAGGCGGCGCCCCTGTCCCAAACGGCGGCCCAGGCCCACGCGGCGGCCCCCGGCCCAGACGCCGAAGGCGCCCCCTCCCGCCGGTAGAATCCCCCGAATGCACGCCCCCGACGTCGCCCCCACCGACGAGACGCCCCACACCGCGCTCGCCGGACTCCTCGACGGTCTGCCGCCCCGCCAGGCGGCCCAGGCGGTCGACCGGCTGATCGGCCACTACCGGGGGCGCACCCCGACCGACGCGCCCGTGTTGCGCGACCGCTCCGACGTCGCCGCGTACGCCGCGTACCGGATGCCCGCGACCTTCGAGGCCGTGCGCGCCGCCCTCGACGCCTTCCGCGCCCGTGCGCCCGAGTGGGCCCCGGCCACGCACATCGACATCGGCGGCGGTACCGGCGCCGCCAGTTGGGCGGTGGCCGCCGCCTGGCCGCGGGCCGGGCACACCACCACGGTCCTGGACTGGGCCGAGCCCGCGCTGGCCCTCGGCCGCGAACTGGCCCGGCAGGCGCCCTCCGAGGCGCTGCGCACCGCCCGCTGGCAGCGCCGGGCCATCGGCGACGGCCTCGCGCTGCCGGACGGGACCGACCTGGTCACCGTCAGCTACGTGCTGGGCGAGCTGACCGAGGCCGACCGGCACGCCGTCGTGACCGAGGCGGCGCGCGTGGCGCAGGCAGTGGTGCTGATCGAACCGGGCACCCCGGACGGCTATCTGCGGATCCGCGAGGCCCGGGACCGGCTGCTGGCGGCCGGGCTGCGGATCGTCGCCCCCTGCCCGCACGGCGCGTCCTGCCCGATCGAACCCGGCGCCGACTGGTGCCACTTCGCCACCCGGGTCCGCCGCTCCTCCCTCCACCGGCGGGTCAAGGGCGGTTCGCTGCCGTACGAGGACGAGAAGTTCAGCTATGTCGCGGCCGTACGGTTCGACGCGACGCCCGCCGGGGCGCGGGTGGTGCGCCGCCCGCAGATCCGCAAGGGCCAGGTGCTGCTGGACCTGTGCGCGCCCGAGGAGGGGCTGGGGCGCACCACGGTGACCAAGCGTCAGGGGCCGCTGTACCGGGCCGCCCGCGATGTGTCCTGGGGCGACGCCTGGCCCCCCGAGGAGGAGTCGCCCCACTGAGGGCTCCGCCGGGATGCCCTGACCTTGCCGTCGCCCGTCCGCGGCACCGTCGTGGCTGGTCGCGCCCACGCGGTTGGAGCCGCACATCGACACAGCCCCGCGCCGACTGCGGCGGGCTGTCCCCCTCCCGGGCCCCTTCCCGCTACCAAGGGCTTCGCCTCCGGACCCCGGGGCCTGGGACGGCGGAGCCGCATATCGATGCCTCAGCGCTAGGCTCGCGCTATGCCTACATCTGAGAGCGTGACGCTTCGGACGCTCGATGGCCTACACCTGGCCGGCACACTCGTGCGCCCCGATACGCAGGCCTCGGCCGCTGTCGTGCTTGTGCACGGCGGTGGCGTCACTCGGGAAGAGGGCGGGTTCTTCACGCGCCTGGCCGCTGGAATGGCCGAGAGTGGTGTGGCGTCTCTCCGGTTCGACATGCGCGGTCACGGCGAAAGTGAGGGTCGACAGGAAGAGCTGACCCTGGCCACGGTCCTGAATGATATTCGTGCAGCCATCACCTATATCCGCGAAGCCGCCAGCGCATGGGACATCACGTTGCTGGGTGCCAGCTTCGGTGGCGGCATCTGCGCATACTATGCCGCTAAGCGCTCGGCAGATCTTTCGCGACTGGTACTGTTTAATCCTCAGCTGGATTACAAATGGCGCACCATCGACACGCGAGCCTATTGGGCCAATGATTCAATCAGCGAAGAGGCGGCGCAACAACTCAACGAACAAGGATTCATCCAATTCACGCCGACACTGAGGCATGGGCGACCTTTGTTCAACGAGGTGTTCTGGTTTCATCCGCATGAGGTACTTGACGAGGTGCGAGCTCCGACCCTGATCGTGCACGGAACCGAAGACACATTCGTACCTATTGGATTGTCGCGGACTGCCGCACAGAAGTTCAGGGCCCCCTGTGAAATCATCGAGGTTGAAGGGGCGCAGCACGGTTTCGCTGTACACGACGATCCACAGTACCTGAATCCTCAGAGCCAGGAATGGCAAAGGTTTGTCATCCACACCGTGAGCGAATGGCTAACCGCCGACTCCTCGCAGGATTAGGCAACGCGGAGCGCTTCAGGGAAATTCCGCACCGCAGGTCGACTGCGCCAACGACTCAGCGTCTGCAGCACTTCACCCAATACCCTCATGGTGCGTTCCGACTGCACAGCTTGGGCCACTTCGGCGGAAGCAGTACCAACCTCGGCCGCCTCGTCCGGCTCACCGCTCAGCGCCAATGCCGCTGCTCTCCGGGCATTAAAGAATCCCGTGTCGCGACGCGAAAGCGTACCAGCCGAAATGATTTCACCGAACAGATCGGCGGCGATACCTGGCTTGCCAGCCTCGGTATAACTTACAGCGTTCCGGAGCAGCAACGTATACTCGTTGAAGTACGCGCCAAGGCCGCTTGGTTCGCCGTCGGCGGCGCGTGCAAGCAGTTCGCGGGAAGTATCGAGTTTCTGCTCAATCAGCGTGAGTGGTTCTCCGAGCATGGCGCACCCAAGCGCTTCCTGCTGTAGCAGCTCTGCTTGCACGCGGATAGGCAGGTGCCACCGCCGATGTTGGCCCGCCTGTGCCAGCGTCAGCATTCGCAGTGCGTCCCGATCGTCATACGCCATTTGGGATTTCTTCAGCAGCATATAGCCTTGCATGGCTGGGTCGTCAGCCTCTTGAGCCCATTCCATAGCCCGGTCGTACCAGAAAACAGCAATATCCGGTTGGTGGGCATCTCGGTACAGCCATCCAGCAAATTCCGCGCCATCTGCGCCAACCGACAGCAACTCTCGCCGAATGGCGGGTTTCACATCCCGGGCTTGCTGCTCAATGACAGCCAGCAACCCCAGGACCACCGGCAGGGCTTTCTGTGCACCAAGCCTGCCATCGTCGCATTTCGCTGTTTCGAGTTGGCTGCGGAAATATTCGACCACCGTTCCGTCAAAATAGCGGCGGGCATCATCCAAAGCTGCGGTCACACGCTCGATGCCTTCAACGCTCGCCCCTCTCAGAGAGGTAACGGCGAATCCACCTTTGAGGAGTGTGCGCCGGTTGAGCAGGCTCATAATCTCGTGTCCCATAGACGGGGCGGTGTCCCCTTCCAGGTTTCCAGAAAACACCAATTGCTCAAGGACGCTACCGGGTCCACGAGATTCCAGCGATTTCCTATCGACCGGAACCAGGACCATACGGCCATCCACAACAATGGGCAGTAACGCGCCATCGGGCGTGTCAGGAATATTTGATCGTACATCGGCCGACGTGTCGCCTGGCGCTTTGGCCTCAGGATTGGTCGCAGCTCCAACACTACGGCGAGCGCCGCTGGTTCCGTCAATGCCTTCCGGGGAACCCTCCCAAGGGCGAGGAGGCAAGCCCAGCATTTTGCCAGGGATGCCGAAGCCATCCGCAACTCGTTCGATTACCTGTTGTCCGCGAATTCCTCTGACGCCTCGAATGATGTCACTAACCCGAGCACTGGTCATCTTTCCGACCGCCGACGCAATTACCGCGTGGCTAGAGCCCGGTTCGTCTGTTGACGAGGCGAAAGATCTCACGGAAGTTGCGGGTGGCGCATGCCCGTTGCATGGCCTCGCTCTGTAAGAGCGCGTCCGGGATTGTCAGTGGGTAGTCGCTTCGCCAGGTCTCGCGTTCGTCCATGAGCCACCTCGCAGCGACGACAGGGATCGCTCCAAGGGTATCCCCGGCCCCGGAACGGGGTTCCCCAAACAGGGCGGAAACGGGGTTCCCCAAATGGGCTTGCGGGGTTCCCCGTTCACTGTTCCCCGATGGTTCCCGTGGACCGGAAACTCATGAGGTGGAGCGCATCCACGCCACGCAAAGGACCCCCGCGACGGGCGAACGTCCGGGGGCGTGGCCACCAACCCCGTGGAGGTTGACGACGTGACCAAACGTATCCGAACGCTCCTCAAATGGCTGATGCAACTGCTGCTGCCCGCTCCCGGGCGACATCGAGCAACCGACGCCACAACGCCCGCCCCGCCCCGCCCTGACATGCCCGTACCCGCCCCGACCTGTGTACCTGTTTCTGGCTGCTCCGCGGACCCGCCCACACTCCGCCTCCCTCGCATCCCGGTCGGTGAGCGCTTCCCGATCACATGGGACACCGACCCCGTGGGGTTGTACGTCTTCCGATACGAACGGCAGCGAGCGCTGGGAACGACGCGGTGAGTGCGGACAAGCCCTCGCCTAAGCCGCAGCAGGTGCACAGAGCCGTTGGTGACAAGTCGCCGTGGTCGCGACTGCGATGGCAGTAGCCCCATAGCCAAACCAGACCCCCGCCTGGTCGTCCTCGTGGCTGTTGATGGCCGGGCGGGTCAGCAAGTGCACAGCGGCGCCGGGAAGTCCCCAGCGTTGGCAGAGCACAAGGAGGAAAGGGTGGAGGAGTTCACACCCCCGCTGAAGCGCGCTCGTCGCTTCGAGGGGTTGTTCACGACCAAGGTGCGGCGCCGGGTTCAGTCACCGGCTGAGACGCACGAGTACAAGAAGACCTCTGGTTCGTCGGACGGTGCCAAGACGTACGACACCACCGCCACCTGAGTCTGTTGGTCTCAACGCCCGAGGGTGCGGTCTCAACGCCCTCTCGGGCCCGTCGGAAGGGAGAGCACACTTGATCAAGGCACGCCTCACCCCGTACGCAAGTACGGAATGGACGTGGGACGAAAGCAGCTACGTCACGGCCGACAGGACTAGCGAGATCACGCCATACGCCCACCCGATGCTGGAACAGGTCGCCGTCACGGACGGGAGCCGCACGCTCCTCGTCGTACGTGAACGCGTCGCAGGCCGGGAGACCACCGATCCGAGCCCCCGCACTCTCCCCCCGGGAGACTTCGACAAGGCTCGTACGCTGGCCGAACAATGGCCTACGGACTACGTGCTCGTGGAGACCGCCTCCGGTGACCCCTGCCGCGTCACCGCAGGGCCCGGAGGCATCGCACCGCTCTACGTCGCGCATGACCGTACGAGCCTGCACGGGTCGTGGGACATGGCCGACCTCGCCGAGCACGCCGTCGGGCTGAGCCCTCGCGAAGTCGCGCGGCTGCTGGTCTACCGGCCCCGGTACAGCACCGAGACCGTCTTCCGAGGCATTCACCGAGTGACCGAGCGCACGACGGCTGTCTTCGGCGATCACCTGTACCTGCACTACCCCGAACCCGCCTTGCACAGTGGCCCGCGTGAACTGAAGCCAGATGCCGATGTGCTCGGCGCCTTCGTCAACGCAATGGACGAGGCCCTCGACCTCCGGCCGCTCGACTCTGTGAAGACCATGCTTCACCTGACGGGCGGGTTCGATTCCGGGACCGTGGGCACCCGTCTCGCTGAGCGCTACCCGAACCGGTTCCCCACGGCCGCCCTCCTCATCGGCGGCCCCGGGCGTGCTCACCAGATCCGGCGGCGTGCCGAAATCCTCAAGACCCTCCCGTTCGCCGAGCCAGATCACCTGATCGACGCAATGGAGCACGCCCCGCTGACGGTCGACTGCGCGCGTGTCCGGGGCGAGCGCATCAGCCCGTACGAGGAACCCTTGCACCGCCCATTCACCCGACTGACCGAAGTGCTGGCCGAGCACGGAGCCCGCGTGGTCGTGACGGGACTCGGCGGGGACGAAATGGTGGCCCTCTCGCAGGACGAGTACCCGCACAAGTCCATGGGCGAGATCAGCGACGCGCTCCCCTGGGTCGGCCAACGAGCACGGGCGGCGCTCGAGTACGCGGACGACGGCATCGCACCGCCCGCCGCAGTCAACAGCATGACCTTGCTGTCTCTGGAGACCACGGCCCCCGTGCTGATGCGAGCCGGCATCTGGCCCCTGCACCCCTTCGCCGACCCCGGCATGGTCCAGCTCGGCGAGTGGCTTCCCATGCACTGGCGCGAGCTCAAGCAACTTCAGCGGCGACGCCTCGCCTCACTTGGGCTTAGCCCGGACGTCACCGAGTCCCGCGTGCGGGAGTCTTTCGCAGAAGTCGTCCAACACTCACTGACCACGCACGCCCGGCAGTTGTTCGCCCGGATACTCATCGACGGTTCCCCACTCTTCGATGAACAGCTGGTCGACCCTGATGGCCTGCGCCTGGCCGTGCGACGACTGGCCGAAGAGCCCTACCGCGAAGACGGTGACGCGCAGCTCCTCGAAGTGCTGGATCTGCACTTCGCCGCCCAAGCCTTCCTGTAAACCATGCGGTAACCACACCGGTTTGCCGCCGACCGCCCCCAGGAGACACGGTGTTCGCAATGCGCCCGGCCACGGCCGACGACATCCCTGCCGTAGAGAACATGATCCTCGCCCGCTCCGCGTGGTTGGAGGAGCGAGGCCATCCGAGCTGGCGGGAGAACGCTACCGAACTCGCACGGCAGGCAGGGAACTCTGACGGTGATGTGTGGGTCCTCGCCGAGGACGGCGGACAGGTCATCGGGTGCACCACCGTGCAGGAACAGACCCCACCCTGGGGCTGGACGCAAGACGAACTGAACGAGTCGGCCCACTACCTCTACTCGACAGTCACCGACCCCGCGCACTGTGCGAAGAAGCCGGGAACCGTCATGGGACTGTGGGCGGTTGACCGGGCCGCCCGGGAGGGGAAGGCATGGGTCCGTCGTGGCTGCAACTTCCCCGAATTGGTGAGGTACAACGCGACCCAGGGCTTCAGCCTGGTGCACGAAGTGCAGCGCACGAACAATCGGGTCTACCTGATGGCCCGACGGGCCGAGCGCATCGCTGAGCTCGAAGAGAGGTTCCAGGTCCTGTAGCCGCTCCGCATCCGGGCTTCCCGAAACCTGGGCTCCGCCCCTGGACCCCTGGGGCCCGGGGCAGAGCCCCACCACGCGGCGGAGCCGCATATCGATGCTTCGGGAAGGGTCGGCGGGTAGGGGAAAAGCCCGCCGCAGGCGTCACGTCCCCGCGGCCGGGGCGGGGGTGAAGGTGACCGGGAGGGAGACCAGGCAGCGGTACCAGAGGGAGTCCATCCACTGGAGTTCGTCGGGTTCGACCGCCAGTTCCAGGTCCGGCACCCGGTCCAGCAGCACCTCGATCGCCGTCTCCGAGATGATCTTGCCCAGGTCGGGCGCGCCCGCCGGGCATCCGTAGTCGCCGCCGGTGAAGGACACATACGCGTTGTTCCCCGCGTAGCCCGCCCCGCTGTCGGGCCACAGCAGCGGGTCGGCGTTGGCGGCGGCGAGGCCGAGGACGAGGAGGTCACCGGCGCGGATGCGCTGGTCCCCGAGGGTGGTGTCGCGGGTGGCGAAGCGCCCGATGACGTTCTGGAGCGGGGAGTCCGCCCACAGCACCTCGTTCATGGCCTCGCCGATGCTGCGGCGGTTGCCCGCGAGGGTCATGGTGAACCGGTCGTCGGTGAGCATCAGCCGGACGGTGTTGCCGATCCAGTAGGACGTGGCGGGCATGCCCGCGGCGATCATCACCATCAGGTCTCCGACGAGTTGCTCGTCGGTGAGGTCCGGGGAGTTCCGGATGAACCGGGAGGTGACGTCCGGGCCCGGCTCCTCGCGCTTGGCCGCCACCAGCCGCTGCACCACCTCGGCGGCCCGCTGCTGGGCCGCCATGGCCTCGTCGTTGGAGAGCAGCGAGACGGTCACCGCCTCCGCCATGTACTCCAGCTGGTCCTCGGGCAGGCCGAACATCTGGCCCATGGCGAAGGCGGGCACGGAGTAGACGTAGTCGAAGACCAGGTCCGCCTTGCCGCTGCCGACGAACTTGTCGATCAGCGAGTCGGCGAACCGCTCGCAGTGCCGGCGCAGTTCGAAGGGGTCGACGGAGGCGAGGGCGTCGCTGACGGCCGCCGAGCGCCGCCGGTGCTCGTCCCCCTCCGTGAAGTGGATCATGGGACTGTGGGCCACCCAGGGCATGAGAGGCCAGTCGGACGGCACCTCGTCCCAGCGGTTCCAGCGGCGTGAGTCGCGGCCGTAGGTCTGGACGTCGCTGACGACCTGGCGTATCTCGCGATAGCCGAGGATGAGCCAGGCGGGGACGTCGGACTCCAGCAGGACCGGGGCGACCTGTCCGTGGTCGCGCCGCATCCGCTCATAGCTCTCGGCGGGATTCCGCAGGTACCGCTCCCCGTACAGCAGCGCGGGTTCGGCGGAGGAGGGGTCGGTGTGGGCGGGGCAGCCGGGGGGCGGCGCCGCCGGGCCCGGATCGCCGGGCGCGTCCTCCGCGGCCGGTGGGGCCTGAGGGGCCGGAGTGGCGGGAGAGTCCTGCGGGTCCTGGAGGTTCGTCACAGCGGTCTTCCTCATGGCGGTGGAGCAGCGCGGCCGTCCGGAGGTGCACGGCAGTGGCACAGGCGCACAGGCTAACCAAGCGAACGGATCAGGCCAACTGTCTTGACACTACCGGCCGGTGAGGGCAGGTCAGCCCAGGGCGCGGCCAGCGCTGTCAGGCCAAGGCGCGGCCAGCGCCGTCAGCCCAATGCGCGGGCCAGCGCCGTGGCCGCCGCCGCGCGGGGCGCGCTGTCGCCGGGGCGGCGGCGCGGATGCACGGTGGTGGCGAGCAGCACCAGATAGGCCCCGCGGGCCCGGTCCACCACCAGGCTGGTGCCGGTGAACCCGGTGTGCCCCGCGGCGCCCCGACCCGCCAACTCCCCCATGAACCACGGCTGGTCGACCTCGAAGCCCAGCCCCGGCGCGGTCAGCATCAGCTCGGTGGACTCCGCCGACAGCATGGGCCCGCCCCCGGCCAGCAGCGCCCGGCACAGCACGGCCAGGTCCCCGGCCGTCGAGAAGAGCCCGGCGTGCCCCGCGACCCCGCCCAGCGCCCAGGCGTTCTCGTCGTGCACCACGCCCCGCAGCATCCCCCGGTCCAGCTTGCCCCAGGGCCGCCGCTGGTCCTCGGTGGCCGCGATCCGGGGGAGCCAGGAGGCGGGCGGGTTGAAGCGGGTGCCGGTCATGCCCAGCGGGCCGGTGACCGTCTCCTGGATGAGCCGGTCAAGCGGCTGCCGGGCCGACCGCTCCAGGACGCGCTGGAGCAGCAGGAAGTTGAGGTCGGAGTAGCGGCGCGCGGTGCCGGGCGGGGTGGCCGGCGGCTCGGCGGCGAGCCGGGCCAGCGCCCGCTCCCGCCCGTCCTCCTCGTACAGCGGCAGTTCGGGGATCAGCCCGGAGGTGTGGGTGAGCAGTTGCCGCACGGTGATGCCGTGCTCGGCGGCGGCCGTGCACTCCGGGGCGTACCCGGCCACCCGCCCGTCCAGCGCGATCAGCCCGCGCTCGACGGCCCGGAGCGCCACGATGGTGGTGCACAGCTTGGTGAGCGAGGCGAGGTCGAAGACGGTGTCGGGGCGCACCGGCACCCACCGCTCGCGCGGCAGCTCCACGCCCCGGTCGGAGGCCTCGTCGTACGCCGTGTGGCGCACCGCCCAGCCGAAGCACTCCTCGGCCAGCGGGCCGGAGCCGGTCCCGGCGGCCAGCGCCACCCCGGAACACCAAGGGCGCTCCCCCTCGGGAAGCGCCCTGACGGTCTCCAGCAGCCGGGTCAGACCACGGTCACGCTGTGCTTCGTACGTCGCTGCCACGGACGGCAGAGTCCCATGAAGCAGGCCATGGCCGCGAGCGCGCAGCACAGCTGGACGACGGCCATCGGCACCGCCGTGGTCTCGCCCGCGATCCCGACCAGCGGGGAGGCGACCGCGCCCAGCAGGAAGGTGGAGGTGCCCAGCAGCGCGGAGGCGGAACCGGCGGCGTGCGGGGTGCGCATCAGCGCCGAGGCGTTGGTGTTCGGCATGGCCAGACCCATCGACGACATCAGCACGAACAGGCAGGCCGCGACCGGTCCCAGACCGGCCTCGCCGAAGACCCCGGCGGAAAGGATCAGCAGCGCGGTCGCCGCGAGGGCGATCAGCGTCAGCGCCACGGTCAGCACCTTGTCCATGTTGACGCGGCCGACGAGCACCCGGCCGTTGATCTGGCCCATGCCGATGAGGCCGATCGAGTTGAGCCCGAAGAGGAGGCTGAAGGTCTGCGGTGAGGCGCCGTAGATCTCCTGGACGACGAAGGACGAACCGGAGACATAGGCGAAGAGGGCGGCGAAGGCGAAGCCGCCCGCGAGCATGTATCCGGCGAAGACGCGGTCGGCGAGCAGCCCGCGCATCGTACGGAGCGTCTGGCCGAGCCCGCCGTCCTGGCGGCGTTCCGCGGGCAGGGTCTCGCCCAGGAAGCGCCAGACGACGAGGGTGAGCAGGGCGCCGATCACGGTGAGGAAGACGAAGACGCCGCGCCAGTCGGTGAAGCGCAGGATCTGCCCGCCGATGACGGGCGCGGCGATGGGCGCGACGCCGGAGATCAGCATGAGGGTGGAGAAGAAGCGGGCCATCGCGATGCCGTCGTACAGGTCGCGGACGATGGCGCGGGCGATCACGATCCCGGCCGACCCGGCGAGCCCCTGGAGCAGCCGGAACCCGATGAGCAGCCCGGCGGTGGGCGCGAAGGCGCAGATGGCGGTGGCGATGACGTAGATCACCATGCCGATGAGGAGGGGACGGCGGCGGCCCCACTTGTCGCTCATCGGGCCGACGACGAGCTGGCCGAGTGCCATGCCCATCAGGCAGGCGGTGAGGGTGAGCTGGGCGGTGGCGGCGGAGCTGTGGAGCGCGTCGGTGACCTCCGGCAGGGCCGGGAGGTACATGTCCATCGAGAGGGCGGGGAGTGCGGTGAGCCCGCCGAGGACGAAGGTGACGAGGAGGCTCGTACGGCGCTGCGCGGTCAGCGGAGCGGTGGTGACCTGGGGCGCGGCGGCGGAGGAGGGGGGAGAAAGGGGGTCGGGTCTGTGAGCCCGGGAGGGAGCGGCGGCCGTTTGGCCGGGCTGCTGCATGCTGGCCTTCCATGAGTCGTTGAATCGTTGTCTATGCTCTCAGCTGAATTGGAGTGCTCACGACCGAATAAGCACCGAACAAGCCAGGGGTGAGGATGTCCGGACCGAAGGCCGCGCCCGTGCGGTGGGGGATTCTGGCGACCGGTGCGATCGCCGCCTCGTTCGCCACGGATCTGCTGGAGATGGCGGACGCGCAGGTCATGGCGGTCGGCTCGCGCCGGCCGGAGTCGGCCAAGCAGTTCGCGGAACGGTTCGGGATACCCCGGGCGTACGGCGGCTGGGAGGAGCTGGCCGCCGATGACGACATCGATGTGATCTATGTCGCCACCCCGCACTCGGCCCACCGGGCGGCGGCCGGGCTGTGCCTGGAGGCGGGGCGTGCGGTGCTGTGCGAGAAGCCGTTCACGCTCAATGTCCGCGAGGCCGGGGAGCTGGTGGACCTCGCCAGGACCCGGGGCCGCTTCCTGATGGAGGCGATGTGGACGTACTGCGATCCGGTCGTCCGCCGGATGACCGAACTGATCCACGACGGCGCGATCGGCGAGGTCCGGGCGGTCCACGCGGACTTCGGGCTGCCCGGCCCGTATCCCCCGGACCACCGGCTGCGCGATCCGGCGCTGGGCGGCGGCGCCCTGCTCGACCTCGGCGTCTATCCGGTGTCCTTCGCGCAGCTGCTGCTCGGCGAGCCGGACGAGGTGCGGGCGGTGGGGCGGCTCTCCCCCGAGGGCGTGGATCTGAACACGGGTCTGGCGCTGGGCTGGGACAGCGGGGCGGTGGCGCTGCTGTCCTGCTCGATCACCGCCGATACGCCGCTGACGGCGGCGGTGACGGGCACGGCGGGGCGGATCGAGTTCCCGCGTGGCTTCTTCCACCCCGAGCGGTTCGTACTGCACCGGCCCGGCCGGGATCCGGAGGAGATCACGGCGGTGGACGGGCTGCGCTCCTACCAGCGGGAGGCGGCGGAGGTGATGCGCGCGCTGCGCGCGGGCGAGACGGAGTCCCCGCTGGTGCCGCTGGACGGCACGCTGGCGGTGATGCGGACCCTGGACGCGGCGCGGGAGCTGCTGGGGGTGCGGTACCCGGGAGAGGGAGAGGGATAGACAACGGGCGAGGCGTGAGCGGGGCGGGGGGGCGGGGGGGGGGGGGGCCGCGGCGCCGCCCCCCCCCCCCCGCCAGACCATACGGGCGGGTTCGGGCGCGCGCGGCTACGGCACCCCCCCCGGC
>NZ_JBHYVB010000092.1:0-4791 GCF_042750115.1 Streptomyces sp. NPDC059455 | reverse complement strand
GCGCGCTCTCTGCTCTGTCTCGAGACTGCTCTCGGGCGGGGGGGGGCGGGGGGTGCGCGGCTGGCGGGGGCTGCGCCCGGCCCCCCCCCGCCCGTCAGACCTGCTTCAGGCCGGGGTTTCCGGCCTCGCTGACGAACGACGCCGCCGTGGTGAGCGGCGCGCCCTGGGTCGTGACCGCGGAGACAGTCTTGTAGTCGGCCCGTGCCCGCTCCTCGTCCAGCGAGACGGTCACATAGCCGCGCCGGCCGTTGTAGAACTTCATATGCGGGTTGGCGGCCATGTAGGTGGCCCAGTTGTCGGGCTTGTCGGCACCGTCCTTGCCGCTGCTGACGGAGGTGCCGACGAACTCCACGCCCAGGGTCCGGGAGCCCGCGTCGTCGAAGTCCTTCTTGATGTCGAAGGCGTAGTGCACATGGACATCGCCGGTCAGGACGACGAAGTTGTCCAGGCCCGCCTTCTCGACACCGGCCAGGATCCGCTCCC
Source organism: Streptomyces sp. NPDC059455 (assembly GCF_042750115.1). Taxonomy (NCBI): domain Bacteria; kingdom Bacillati; phylum Actinomycetota; class Actinomycetes; order Kitasatosporales; family Streptomycetaceae; genus Streptomyces; species Streptomyces sp. NPDC059455. The sequence goes on along the minus strand of NZ_JBHYVB010000092.1, from coordinate 4,308 downwards.
GGGAGGCGGGGTAGCCGTCCCAGGAGTCCATGGAGAGCTTGGAGCGCGCGGCCGTGGTGTTCTTCCGCTGGGAGAAGGTGACCTGCTGCGGCAGTACGTTCCAGGTGGCGGTGGAGCGCTGGAAGCCGTCGAGCAGCCATCGCTCCTGGGTGGCGCCGGTGAGGGTGCGCGAGGGGTCCTCGGACTCCGGTCCCGGGTACTGCCAGCCGTCGCCGTACGCCTGGTTGGAGCGGTACTGGCGGGTGTCGAGGATGTCGAACTGGGCCAGCTTGCCGTAGTGGAAGCGGCGGTAGAGCCGCATGTCGGCGCCGCTCGGCTGCTGCGGCATCCGCAGCGGCATGTTCTCCCAGTACGCCCGGTAGGCGGCCGCCCGGCGGATCAGGAACTCGTCCGACGGGCCGCCGTTCTCGTCGATGTCGCCCGCGTAGTTGTTCTCGGTCTCGTGGTCGTCCCAGGTGACGTACCAGGGGAAGGCGGCGTGGGCGGCCTGGAGGTCCTCGTCGGACTTGTAGAGCGCGTAGCGCAGCCGGTAGTCCCCGAGCGTCATGGTCTCCTTGTTGAACACCGCGGGGAGGGTGCGGTCGGTGTAGTTGCGGGCGCCGCCCGCGGCGCTGACCGCGTACTCGTACTGGTAGTCGCCCACGTGGAAGACGGCGTCCAGGTCCTCCTGCGCCAGGTGGCGGTAGGCGGTGAAGTAGCCGTCGTGGTACGCCTGGCAGGACACCAGGCCGAAGCGGACCTCCTGGACCTTGGCGCCCTGGGCGGGGGTGGTGCGGGTGCGGCCCACCGGGCTGGTCCAGTTCCCGGCCTTGAAGCGGTACCAGTAGACGCGGCCCGGCTCGAGCCCCTTGGCGTCCACGTGCACCGTGTAGTTGAACTCGGCGTGCGCGGTGCTGGTCCCCCGGCGGGCGACGCGCTGGAACTTCTCGTCGCGGGCGATCTCCCACTCGACCTTGACGGTGCCCTCTTCGGGCAGCCCGTTGCCCGGCTCGTAGGGGCGGGGCGCCAGCCTGGTCCACAGCACGACGGCGTCGGGCAGCGGGTCGCCGGAGGCCACGCCGAGCGTGAACGGGTTGTCGGCGAGGGCACGCGGCGACACCTGCGCGGCGTGGGCGCTGGGCAGGTTGGTGGTGAAGGCGAGCGCGGCGGCGGCTCCCGTCACGGTGAGGAAGCGGCGGCGTCCCAGACGGGCGGCCGCGGCTCGTATGGCGCGCTGATGCGAGTCATGTGCCATGTGCTCTCCCCTGGCTCGTGGCGTCAGAGGAATTGGAGTGTCGGGGGACGGCCGGGCGTTTGCGTGCACACGACATTGATATGACCGCTCGGTGAGTTCCGTTGCCGGAAGGGACCTTTACCGCGAATCGGCACCCTCCCACGGCGAACTGACGTGACGTACGCTGCGGCGCCATGAGCGACGGTCGTGTGTCGGTGGTGTCGAAAGTGGCGATGGTGACGGGCGCGGGCTCCGGGGTCGGCCGGGCCGTGGCGCTCGAACTCCTCGAGGCGGGCTGGTCGGTGGTGCTCGCGGGGCGCCGTGAGGAGGCCCTGGCCGAGACGGCACGGCTGGCCGGTGGCGGCCCCCCGGCCCCGGTGGTGCCGACGGACGTGGCGAGCCCGGAGCGGGTGGACGCGCTCTTCGCGGCGGTACGGGAGCGGTTCGGACGGCTGGACCTGCTGTTCAACAACGCGGGCAGCTTCGGCCCGCGCGGCGTGCCGCTGGAGGATCTGGCCTACGAGGACTGGCGGTCGGTCGTGGACACCAACCTCACGGGGGCGTTCCTGTGCGCACAGGCGGCGTTCCGGCTGATGCGGGACCAGGATCCCCGGGGTGGACGGATCATCAACAACGGCTCGCTCTCGGCGCATGTGCCCAGGCCGGACAGCGTGGCGTACACGGCCACCAAGCACGCCATCACGGGGCTCACCAAGTCGCTGTCGCTGGACGGGCGCCGATACGGCATCGCCTGCGGGCAGATCGACATCGGCAACGCGGCGACCGAGATGACCGAGCGGATGTCCGCCGGTGTGCCGCAGGCGAGCGGGGCGGTGATGGCCGAGCCCGTGATGGACGTCGCGGACGTGGCACGGACGGTGCGGCATATGGCGTCGCTGCCCCTGGAGGCGAATGTGCAGTTCGCGACGGTCATGGCGACGGCGATGCCGTACATCGGCCGCGGCTGATGGATGAGGGAACGTCACCCGTCGTAGATAACCCTCCGATTGTGGAGATAGTGTGAGGATGCGGGCAATTCACCCCATCGGCACAGCGGTTCCCGGACACCCCGTCGCCACCCCCCGGACTGTTCGAGGACCGCTCGATATGGCAGGGTCGTTTCCCACCGCGCCACATCCTTCACCGCTGCCCCACCACCGCCCCACCACCGCCCCACACCGGCATCCGAACGAAGAGAGACCGCCGTGCGTTCTCTGCCGCTCACCTTGGTCGCCCGTCTGCTGCCCGTCGCCGTCCTCGCCGCCGCGGGGGTGGCCATGACGACATCGGACGACTCGGACTCGAGCGCCACCCCGGCGGGCCCCTCCCCGCAGACCTCGGCCCCGCAGACCTCGACCCCGGCGACCGGCGCCGCCGCGCCACGCTACGCCAAGCCGCCCGAGGAGGCGTGCACGGTCCTCCCGGAGTCGATGATCAAGGACCTGGTGCCGGGTGCCAAACCGGCCGGGAACGAGCTGAAGTCCAGCGACCTCAACCGCCGTACGGGCTGTTCCTGGCACGCGCTGGACGACTTCGACTACCGCTGGCTGGACATCGCCTACGACGTCAAGAGCGTCACGGGGAAGCAGAAGAGCGAGGGCGGCAGCGCGGTGCCCGGCCTCGGCGACGACGCCTCGGTGACCGAGAAGACCACCAAGGACGACGACCAGGGCATACGCGAGGCCGTGGTGACGGTCCACCAGGACAACGCCACGGTCACCGTGACCTACAACGGCGGCGACTTCGAGAGCCACAAGGCCGCCGACTCCGATGACATCCGTAAGGGCGCCATCGGCGCGGCCAAGAAGGCGCTCGCCGCACTCGACGGCTGATTGTTTTGCTCAGCTGATTGCTTTGCTCGGTCTTTGAAGCTCATTGCTCAGTCCTTGATGAACATCAGCCGTACGGAAGTGTCCTTCCGAGTGAACGGTTACGATCGCGGGCATCGCAACCGAACTCTGGAGTCCCACCGTGCCCGCCGCCCCCGAACCACGCCTGGGTATCGCCATCCTGACCATGGGCAACCGGCCCAGAGAGGTGGCCGCCCTGCTGGAGTCGGTCGCGAAGCAGGACGTACCCCCGGCCCGCGTCGTGGTCGTCGGCAACGGCTCCCCGCTCCCGGAGTTCCCGGAGTTCCCGGGCGAGGTGACCACGGTCGAGCTGGCGGAGAACCTCGGGGTCTCGGGCGGCCGTAACGTCGCCTGGCGGCGGCTGCGCGAGTTCGGCGACGTGGACGTGGTCGTCGACCTCGACGACGACGGGCTGCTGGTGGACGCCGACGTCTTCCGCCGGGTGCGCGACCTGTACGCCGACGACCCGCGCCTGGGCATCGTGAGCTTCCGCATCGCCGACGAGACCGGCGAGACCCAGCGCCGCCACGTGCCCCGGCTCCGCGCGTCCGACCCGATGCGCGGCGGCGAGGTGACCACCTTCCTCGGCGGCGCCCACGCCCTGTCGATGGCGATGCTGGAGCAGATCGGCGGCTGGCCGGACGCGTTCTTCTTCACCCATGAGGAGACCGACCTCGCCTGGCGGGCCCTCGACGCGCGCTGGAAGGTCGTCTACGCCCCCGAACTGCTGCTCCAGCACCCCCGGACCTCCCCCGCCCGGCACGCCGTCTACCACCGGATGACCGCCCGCAACCGGGTCTGGCTGGCCCGCCGCCACCTGCCGCTGCCGCTGGTGCCCCTCTACCTGGCCGCCTGGACCCTGCTCACGCTCGCCCGCACCCGCTCCCTGACCGGGCTGCGAGCCTGGGCAGGCGGCTTCCTGGAGGGCCTGCGCACCAGCTGCGGGCAGCGCCGTCCGATGCGCTGGCGCACGGTATGGCACATGACCAAGCTGGGCCGCCCACCCATCATCTGACGACCCGGCAGACGGGCCCGGCAGCCCGGCCGGCGGCTGTACGGGGCCGGCGGCCCGGCAGCCCGGCCGACGGCCGTACGGGGCCGGCCCGAGGACACCGACGGCCCTACGGGGTGTCCGGCGGTTCTGTTCCCCTACCCGCCCCTTCCCGTAACCCGGGGGGCCCGCCCCCGCCCCCCGGGCCGGGGGGGGAGGCCCCCCCCCCCCGGGCGGGGGGGGGGGGCCGTGAG
>NZ_JBHYVB010000091.1:0-42160 GCF_042750115.1 Streptomyces sp. NPDC059455 | reverse complement strand
CCAGTTACCCCCCACCCCCCCCCACCCGCGCTGCCTGAAGGTCTGGTGGGCTCGGTGTTGTTTATAAGAGACAGGCGCCGGGATCTGCCCCGGGCCGGTCCCGGATCAGGCGGCCGCCCCCCGGGGGCCCTCGGGGGCGTGGGGTCCCGAGGGCCCCCGTTCACCCGGCGCGCAGCGCCAGCACCGTCTCGACCGTGTCCGCCTGGTCCGCCGGTTTGTCCTCCCGGTAGCGCAGCACCCGCGCGAACCGCAGTGTGACGCCCGCCGGATAGCGGGACGATCGCTGCAGCCCGTCGAAGGCCACCTCCACCACCAGCTCCGGCCGCACCCGTACCACCCAGCCGTCGTCGCTGACCGCGATCCCCAGCAGCGCCTCCGTCTGCCACTCCAGCATCACGTCGGTCAGCCCCTTGAACGTCTTGCCCAGCATCACGTACGTGCCGTCCGGCGCCCGCGCGCCCAGGTGGAGGTTGGACAGCTTCCCGGTACGGCGGCCGTGCCCCCACTCCGCCGCCAGCACCACCAGATCCAGCGTGTGCACCGGCTTGACCTTCAGCCAGGACGCCCCGCGCCGGCCCGCGCCGTACGGCGCCTCCAACCCCTTGACCAGCACCCCCTCATGGCCCCGGGCCAGCACGTCCGCCGCGAACTCACTGGCCGCCCGCCGGGTTTCCGGATCCGCCGGGTCGTCGGCCACCAGCCGCCGCACCCGCCGGGGCCCGGGGGCGATCCGGGCCAGTTCGGCATGGCGCTCGCGGGTCGGGAGGTCGAGCAGATCGCGGTCGTCCACCACGAGCAGATCGAAGAAGACGGGGGACAGCGGCAGCGCGGCCGACGCCCCGGCCACATCGAGCCGGGAGCCGACCCGGCCGGAGGTCTCCTGGAACGGGCGGGGCCGCCCCTCCGCGTCCAGCAGGATCACCTCGCCGTCGAGGATCGCCCGGTCCACCGCCAGCTCCCGCGCCGCCGTGACCACCTCCGGCAGCCGCTCGGTGATCTCGTCGAGGGTGCGGGTGTAGATCCGTACCTCCTCGCCGTCCCGGTGCACCTGCACCCGGATCCCGTCCAGCTTCTCCTCGACCGCGCACGCCCCCAGCCGGTCCATGGCCTCGTCGAGGTCCTTGGCGCTCTGCGCGAGCATCGGCAGCACCGGCCGCCCCACCTCGAGCCGGAAGTCGGCCAGCGCCTCCGGGCCGCGCGCCAGCAGCGCCTCGGCCACCGCGCCCAGCGACCCGCCGACCATCACCGCCCGCCGCACCTCGGCGGCCGGTGCGCCGACCGCCTCGGCGAGCCCCTCCACGGCCAGCCCCTCCAGCGCCCCCTGCCGCAGCTCCCCGCAGATCAGACCGAGCAGAAAGCCCTGCTCCTCCTTGGTCGCGGCGGCCAGCAGCTCGCCCACCAGCCGCTTGCGGGTCGCCGTCGCACCGGTGCCGGCGACCGCCGCGACCCGGCTCAGGGCCTCGTCCACATCGAGCACCGCGAGCGTCGGCTCGGCGGCGGGTTCCCGCCGGTGGCGCAGGGTGGACCAGCCCAGTCCGGTGCGGCGCTGGGGCAGCTTGCCCGCGAGGTAGGTGATCACCACGGCCGCCTCGGCCGGTTCCGTGCGCCGGAACAGCCGGGCCAGTGCGGCGATCTTCTCCGAGCGGGCGGGGGTGGCCGCGACCTGGCGGGAGGTCAGCGCGACATCAGCCAGCAGCATGGCTCCAGCCTGCCCCGCGCCCTGCGGGGAAACCAGGCATCACGTCCCTCAGGCGGTGCGTCCCGCCTCGGGCCCTCCCATCTCCGCGCGTCCCGCGCCGCCACGGCTCGGCCCGGCGCACAGCGCCCAGATCACCAGGGCGTCGATGATGAGCAGCACCGTGGCCCAGACCGGGTAGTACGGCAGCCACAGGAAGTTGGCGATCAGCGCGAGACCGGCCAGCACCACGCCCGTGACGCGGGCCCACATCGCACCGGTGAACACCGCGAACCCGGCGATCACCACGGCGATCCCGAGGGCCAGGTGGACCCAGCCCCATCCGGCGAGGTCGAACTGGAAGATATAGCTCTGCGTGACCAGGAAGACCCGGTCGGTCCGGATGGCGGAGATGCCCTCGAGCAGGTTCATCAGACCACCGAAGATCATCATGACCCCCGCGAAGACAAGCCATCCGCTCACCGCCCGGTGCATATGGCCGGGAGCGGCCCCTGTCTGAACTCCACCGGCGTGACTGGCCATGTCGGGCTCCTTCGTCCGGCGCGATCGGCGCCGCCACGACACCGATTCGCGGCAATAAGGGTGAATTACCCTTTTCTCAGATTTGCATAGACCCCCGTCTTCGGCACCTCGCCCACCGTGAGCCCGCCGTGGGCCCACCGTGAGCCCGCCGCAATTCGCCCTCAGCTCGCTCCGGGGTCGCTCCGAGTTCGCCATCGGAACGGAAAGTCGCGCATTATGTGCGGAACGTGATGGTCGCCTGGTCGCCGGGAGCGGAGATTCGCCTTCCAACAATTCCCGGTGTAGATGTATGTGTATGGCCCGGTTTATGGGTCGATCGTGGGCTGCCCGCCTGTTCCCCGGTCGGCGCCCACGGAGTCGACGGCGGGAGCACCCGGAGGTGGCGGGCCGGCGCTTTCGATCGTGGCTGAGTGTTCGCAGCGTCGCCGGGCAGGTCTTCATCCTGCAGCTCGTGATCGTGCTGCTGCTCGGCGCGGCGGCTACCGTCGCCCTGGTGCTCCAGGTGCGGCACGACGCCACCGACGAGGCCCGCGGCCGGTCCATCGCGGTCGCCGAGTCGTTCGCCAACTCCCCCGGTATCGTCAAGGCCCTGCACAGCCCCGACCCCACCAAGGTGCTCCAGCCGAAGGCCGAGGCCGCCCGGAAGAAAACCGGGCTCGACTTCGTCGTGGTCATGAACACCAAGGGCATCCGGCTCACCCACCCCAAGCTCAACCGGATCGGCAAGCACTACGTCGGCACCATCTACCCGGCGCTGCATGGGCACACCACCAGCGAAACCGGCCCCGGCACACTGGGCGAGGCGATGGACGCGGTGGCGCCCATCTTCGACAGCCACCACAAGGTCGTCGGCGCGGTCGGCGCGGGAATCACGGTCAAGAAGGTGAGCGGGCTCGCCAACCGCCAGCTGCCGCTCCTCGTCGGCGCTGTCTCCGCCTCACTCGTGCTCGCCACCGGCGGCACCGCGCTGGTGACCAAACGGCTGCGGCGGCAGACCCGTGGCCTGGACCCGGTCGAGATGACCCGGATGTACGAGCACCATGACGCGGTGCTGCACTCGGTGCGCGAGGGTGTGCTGATCGTCGGCGACGGCGGGCGGCTGGTGCTCGCCAACGACGAGGCGTCCCGGCTGCTCGAACTGCCGCCGCGGCCGGAGGGGCGGCTGGTGGACGACCTGGGCCTGGAGCCCCATGTCGCCGACGTCCTGGCCTCCGGGCGCGATGTCACCGACGAGGTGCTGGTGGCCGGCGACCGACTGCTGGCCATCAACAACCGGCTGACCGACCGCGCCGGCGGCCCGCCCGGCAGCGTCGCCACCCTGCGCGACTCCACCGAACTGCGCGCCCTCTCCGGCCGCGCCGAAGTGGCCCAGAAGCGGCTCAAGCTGCTGTACGACGCGAGCGTGGAGATCGGCACCACGCTCGATGTGAGCCGTACCGCCGAGGAACTGGCGCAGGTGGCGGTGGACCGCTTCGCCGACTTCGTCACGGTCGACCTGGCGGAGCCCGTGGCGCGCGGCGATGAGCCGCTGGCCGTCGGCGGTGTCGAGATGTGCCGGTCGGCGGTCCACGGCATCCGGCCCGACCACCCGTTCTATCCGGTCGGCCGGGTGTTCGCGTTCGTCTCGTCCTCGCCCCAGGCGTTCGGGCTGAGCGAGGGCGAGCCGGTCGTGGAGACCGATCTGTCCGAGGCCACCGGCTGGCAGGCCCAGGACCCCGAGCAGACCGCCAAGGTCCTCGAATACGGCGTCCGGTCGCTGGCCACCGTGCCGCTGCGGGCCCGGGGCGTGCTGCTGGGCGTGGTCAACTTCTGGCGGATGAAGCAGCGCGAGCCCTTCGACGAGGAAGAGGTGTCCCTCGCCGAGGAGCTCGCCTCGCACGCGGCGGTCTGCATCGACAACGCCCGCCGCTACACCCGCGAGCACACCATGGCGGTGACCCTGCAGCACAGCCTGCTGCCCCGCGCCCTGCCCGGACAGAGCGCCCTGGACGTGGCCTTCCGCTATCTGCCGGCGGAGTCGGGGGTCGGCGGCGACTGGTTCGACGTCATTCCGCTGCCGGGGGCGCGGGTGGCGCTGGTGGTGGGGGATGTGGTGGGGCACGGTCTGCACGCGGCGGCGACGATGGGGCGGCTGCGGACGGCGGTGCACAACTTCTCCACGCTCGACCTTCCGCCCGATGAGATCCTCTCCCATCTCGATGATCTGATCGCCCGGATCGACCAGGACGAGGGCCCGGGTGGGCCGAACGGCGACGGCAGCGGTGGCGGAGGCGGCGGCGAGGGCATCACCGGGGCGACGTGTCTGTACGCGATCTACGATCCGGTGACGCGGCGTTGCACGATGGCGCGGGCCGGTCATCCGCCGCCCGCGCTGGTGCGTCCGGACGGTCCGGTGGAGTTCCTGGAACTTCCCGCGGGGCCGCCGCTGGGCCTGGGCGGGCTGCCGTTCGAGACCGCCGAGGTGGTGCTGGCCGAGGGCAGCGATCTCGTCCTCTACACGGACGGGCTCATCGAGGACCGCCGACGGGAGATCGACACCGGTCTGGAGATGCTGCGCCATGCCCTGTCCCGTCGCGGCCGGACCCCCGACGAGATCTGCACCGAGGTGCTGGACGCGCTGCTGCCCAGCAACCCGAGCGATGACATCGCCCTGATCGCCGCCCGGACCCGGGTCGTGGGCAGCGACCGCGTGGCCTCCTGGGAGGTGCCGTCCGACCCCGCCGCGGTGTCCGGGGTGCGCGCCGAGGTCATGCGGAAGCTGGCGGAGTGGGGGCTGGACGAGACCGCGTTCACCGCCGAGCTGGTGCTCAGCGAGCTGATCACCAACGCCATCCGGCACGCCACCGGCCCGATCCGGGTGCAGGTCCTCCGCGACCGCGCGCTGATCTGCGAGGTCTCCGACACCAGCAGCACCTCTCCGCATCTGCGGTACGCGGCGACGATGGACGAGGGCGGCCGGGGGCTGTTCCTGGTCGCGCAGTTCGCCGAGCGCTGGGGCACCCGCTACACCGCGGACGGCAAGGTCATCTGGGCCGAGCTGGCGATTCTGTAGCGCCGTCGGGCGGGCCGACGGTGGCGGCGTTAAGGGCCGCGCCAAGGGCTGCGTCAATGGCAGCGTCATATGCGTCCGGAACATGACGCTTCTCAGAGGATCAATTTGACGGGCCGTCATGATCTGTGTGCTGAGATGACCCGGTCAAACCGACGTGACTCTACTAACATGTGGCGCCCACGGCTTGATGTCCGCGTGGTCCAGCCAAAAACCTCAACGCGCCCATGAGGACCTGATAGATGTCAGCACACATATCCAGCCATCCGTACAAAGGGCCCTCGGTGACGCGCGGGGCCCTGACCGTCCCCCTGCTGGCAGTAGTTGTCGCCGCCGGAGCGGGACTCTGGGTGACCACCGCGGTGCCATCCGCCCAGCGCACCTTCGTCGCCGTCTTCTGCGGAGCCGCCGCCGTGCTGCTGGGGGTGGCCCTCGCGGTCGCCGCCAACCGTTCGCGGACCATCGGCCGTCTCCAGGAGCGGGTCACCTCGCTGGAGAGCGCGGCCGCCGCGAAGGAGATCGAGGCCACCCGGCTCGCAGAGGAAACGATTCCGTCCGCGGTGCGGCAACTGCGCGAGGGCGGCTCGGTGGAAACCGTGATCACCCGCATGGAGCGCCCCACCAGCCGCGCCCATCAGTATCTGCTGCGGACCCTGCTGCGCGAGATCGGCGACGGTGAGCGGATGCGCGCCTCCGCGATGGCCGCGTGCGCCAACGCCGCGGGCCGCGTCCAGGCGCTGGCCACCAGCATGCTGGCCGACCTCCGGGAGATGGAGAACCGCCACGACGAGACCGTCCTCGGCGATCTGCTGAAGCTGGACCACACCACCGCCCAGGCGGGCCGGATCGCGGACAGTATCGCGGTGCTGACCGGTGCCCGCTCCGGGCGCCGCTGGACCAAGCCGATCGTCATGGAGTCCGTACTGCGCGGCGCGATCGGCCGGATCAGCGCCTTCCAGCGGGTACGGGTCCACTCGACCAGCAACGCCGCGGTGGCCGGTTACGCGGCTGAGGGCGTCATGCACGCCCTCGCCGAACTGATGGACAACGCCGCCAGCTTCTCGCCTCCCACCGAGGAGGTGCACGTGTACGTCGAGGAGACGCACGCGGGCGTCGTGGTGACCGTCGAGGACGGTGGCCTGGTGATGGGCCCGGCCGCCCTGGACCGTGCCCAGAAGGCCGTCTCCTCCGAGAGCCTGGACCTGATGACCCTGTCCGGCACCCGGCTGGGCCTCGCGGTCGTCGGCTGTCTGGCCCGCAAGCACGGGCTCACCGTCTCCTTCCGGCCGTCCGCGCGGGGCGGCACCGGTGTCGTGGTCCTGATCCCGCAGCAGCTGGTCACGCACATCAACCAGGACGCCGTCGTCCTCGACACGCCGGGCACCGTCCGCACCGGGGTCCCCCGGCAGACGGCCACCGCGGCCACCACGGCCACCGCGACGAGCGCCTCCACCGCCACGGTCGCGCCCGCCACGGTCGCACCCGCCCCGACCGCGTCCGCCCCGGCCACCGTGCCGTTCACGTCGCCGGAGACCGCCCCGTCCCCGTCCCCGTCTCCCTCCCCGTCCCCTTCGCCGTCGTCCGCGCCGGAGCCCTCCGCGGAGCCCTCGCGGGTCAACGGGCTGCCCAAGCGGCGCCGTGGCGAGACGCTGGCCGCCGCCACCCGCGCGGCCGCCCAGTCGGCCGAGACGGAATCCAAGCCCAAGACCAGCCGTCCACGACCCGAGGAAGCCGGAGCCCGCTTCGGCGCCTTCCGCCAGGCGGCCCGCGGTACTTCCGCCGCAGGTGACCCGTGTGACACCGAGCCTTCGGTATCCGCAGATCACACCGAGTCCGCCGAGTCCGCCGAGCCTGCCGAGAACGACAAGCCGTGACAGAAGGAACGCCGATGAACACCACCGACCGCAGCTTGGACTGGCTGTTGGAGAACCTGCTGGAGAAGACCCCGGGCTCGCGCCACGCCCTGGTGCTGTCACGGGACGGTCTCAAGCTGTGCCTCTCCTCCGGGTTGTCCGTGGACCAGGCCGATCAGCTGGCGGCCATCGCGTCGGGCATCCAGAGCCTCGCCCATGGCGCGTCCATCGAGTTCGGCGACGGAAGCGGCGGCGTAAGGCAGTCGATGACGGAATTCCACGGGGGAATTCTGTTCATCGTCGAGGCCGGCGAAGGCGCCCATCTCGCCGTGGTGGCCCATGACGATGCCGATGTCGGCATCATCGGCCACAACATGAACGAGCTGGTCGAGCAGATCGGCGACCATCTGCGGGCCGCTCCGCGAGTGGAAGCCGGCGACAGCGGTGGCGGGGCGAAGGCATGATCCGAGGGCCGCTGGACAAGGAGGGGCCGGACCGGCTGTACACCGTCACCGGCGGCCGCAGTCGGGCGGATGAGAGCCGCTTCGACATGGTCACGCTGATCGTCAGCGAAAGCGATCCCACCCCCGGGATGCAGTCCGAGCACGTCAAGATCCTGCGGATGTGCCGCCGCCCCCTGTCGGTCGTGGAGATCTCCTCGTATCTGGAACTGCCCGTCAGCGTGGTCAAGATCCTGCTGTGCGATCTGCTGGACACCGGCCGGATCACCGCGCGCCATCCGCATACGGCCCGCCCCGGCGGCCGGCTGCCCGGGCCCGAAACCCTGAAGAAGGTGCTCGTTGCACTCCAGAATCTCTGAGACCACCGTCAGCACCCCGCTCCCCGGCGGCGCCGGGCACGCCCCGCTGCGGGAGAGCGCGAGCGACGGTCTGAAGATCGTGATCGTCGGCGGGTTCGGCGTCGGCAAGACGACGATGGTGCAGTCCGTCAGCGAGATCCGCCCGCTCAGCACCGAGGAGACGATGACGCAGGCGGGCGTCGGCATCGACGACGCCTCGTTCGTGCGCAACAAGACCACCACCACGGTGGCCTTCGACTTCGGCCGGATCAGCCTGGACGAGCAGATGGTGCTCTATCTGTTCGGCGCCCCGGGCCAGGAGCGGTTCTGGTTCCTGTGGGACCGGCTGTTCTCCGGGACCCTGGGCGCGGTCGTCCTGGTGGACACCAACCGGCTCTCCGACTCCTGGTACGCGCTGGACCGGCTGGAGCACCACGACACCCCGTTCATCGTGGCCCGCAACAACTTCACGGAACCGCAGCACACGCTGGAGGAGGTGCGGGAGGCCCTCGACCTCGCGCCCGAGGTGCCGATGATCGAATGTGACGCCCGCAAGCGTGACTCCAGCAAGGCCGTACTGGTCGCGCTCGCCCGCTACCTCTACTCCCTGTCCACCAACGGCTCCGCCGGGGAGACCACCGCGTGACCACCCCTGACCCCACGTCCCCGCTGGATGCCCTGCCCGGGGCCCAGCCCGAGCCCGTCTTCCCATCGGCCCCCGCGCCGCCCGACGGGGTGGTGCCCCCCGGGTCGGTGCCGCTGGACTACCAGCGGTTCCGGGAGGAACCGATGGCGCTCTACCGCGAGTTGCTCCGGGACCACGGCCCGGTCGTGCCCGTCCTGCTGGACGGCAAGATCCCCGTCTGGACGGTGCTCGGCTACCGCGAAGTGGTCCGGGTCACCACCGATCACAATCGGTTCGCCCGTGACTCCCGCCGCTGGCACTCCTGGCATCTGGTGCCGCCCGGCTGGGAGTTGACGACCTTCGTCGGCTACCGCCCGACCATGCTCTTCAGCGAGGGCGCCGACCACCAGCGGCGGTCCGATGCCATCTGCGACGGTCTCGCGTCGGTGGACCAGTTCGAACTGCGCGCACAGTGCGAGCGCGTCGCCGACCAGCTTATCGACACCTTCGCGGGCAGCGGCCGGGCCGATCTGGTGGCCGAGTACGCCAGCCAGATCCCGCTGCGGGTGGTGACCCGGCTCTACGGCCTGGACGACGACGAATCCGCCGCCATCCAGGACGATTCGCTCCACCTCACCGGGAACGACGCCCCCATCGCGCTGCAGAAGATGCAGACCCGGATGGAGGCGCTGATCAAGCGCGTCCGGGAGAACCCCGACCAGGTCAACGTCGCCGCCCGTCTGGTGTCCCACTCCGCCGGGCTCACCGACGACGAGATCATCAACGATCTGCTCGGCTCCATCTACGCCGTTCAGCAGCCCACCAGCGACCTGATCGGCAACGCCCTCCGGCTGATGCTGACGGACGAACGGTTCGCCATCACCCTCTCCGGCGGCCGCCGCAGCGTCGGGCAGGCGCTCAACGAGGTGCTGTGGGAGGACACCCCGGTCCCGTTCTGGATCGGCCGCTGGGCGGCCGAGGACACCATGCTCGGCGGCCGCCGCGTCCGTAAGGGCGACTGCCTGATGCTCGGCCTCGCCGCGGCCAACGCCGACCCCGACGTCCGCCCGGACTTCCACTCCGGCGCCGGCGGCAACCAGGCCCATATGGCCTTCAGCCACGGCAAACACGGCTGCCCCCCGGCCGCCCGTGAAATCGCCGAGGTCATCGCCACCGCCGCCATCGAGGTCCTCCTCGACCGCCTCCCGGACGTCACCCTCTCCGTCCCCGCGGACGACCTCGCATGGCGCGTCACCCTGATGATGCGCGGCGTGGCCGCCCTCCCCGTCGAATTCACCCCGGCCCACCTGCACTGACTGTCCGCCGTCCCCCGGTGGTCGCCGTACCGCCGGGGGACTCACGCTGTCGTGGGTGACGACAGCGGATGTGGCGACGAACGAGCTGTTCGGCTCGGGCGCCTCCGGATCGTCGTAGTACATCGGTCGTTCAATGTCGCGACTCCATGCGGCCGGTGAGCCAGCCCCAGGGCTGATGAGCCCTGGAGCAGAGTCGCATCCTCGCCTCGTCCTTGGTCGAAGGCGGTTCGAGCCGCCGGGCTGATGTACCGGCCGCGCCGCACGGACAGACTCGTTCACGTGCCGGGACAACGGGATACGCCCTACGGCACCACCGAGAGAGCGCCGGTGACCTGTTCAGCCACGGCGCGACCGGCGACGGGGCATCCGAGCCCGCCCGTTCCGGTGCCCCTGTGCGCCCCTTCAGGAGGACATCAGATGCGCAAAAAAGCCCTGACCCTCGTCCTCGCCGCCACGGGGGTGGCGGCGATCGCGATTCCGGGAGTGTCGGCGGTGGCGACGCCGGACAAGTCGACGCCGGACAAGGCGGTGGCGACGCCGGACACCGTGCGGTGGGGCCCGTGCCCGGGGAAGCCCACCACACCCCGTCTCCAGTGCTCGACGCTCGAAGTCCCGCTGGACTACCGCGATCCCGACGGCCGGCAGATCGAGATCGCGATATCCCGGCTGGCGAGCAAGGAACCCTCGAAGCGCCGCGGTGTACTGCTGACCAATCCGGGCGGCCCCGGCGTCACGGGACTCGACTACCCGGCCCTTCTCGCCACCGCAAGGCTGCCGCAGAAGGTGCTGGACTCCTACGACGTGATCGGCTTCGACCCCCGCGGCGTCGGCCGCAGCACACCGGTGACCTGCGATCTGACGCCGGAACAGCAGAAACGCGGCAACTTCCCGCCGTACCCGCACACCGCGGCCGATGTCGCGCGGGAGGCGGGGAACGCCCGGACCGTCGCCAAACAGTGCGCCACCTCGCGGACGGCGTGGATGCTGCCGCACACCACCACCGCGAACACCGCGCGCGACATGGACCGGATCCGGGCGGCGCTGGGCGAGCCGAAACTCTCGTACCTCGGCGGGTCCTACGGCACCTCCCTCGGCGCGGTGTACACGACACTGTTCCCGGAGCGGAGCGACCGGATCGTGCTCGACAGCAACCTGGGCCCCGGCGGCTACGACGTCACGGCCAAGCGGTTGTTTGCCCGTGGAATGGAGGACCGGTTCCCGGACTTCGCCGCGTTCGCCGCCGCACACCCCCAGTACGGTCTGGGCACCACACCACAGCGGGTGACCGCGAAGTTCTTCGACCTCGCGGAGCGGTTGGAGAGGAAGCCGGTCCACGGCATCGACGGGACGGCGTTCCGCGGGATGACGTTCGATCTCCTCTACAGCGATGCGACCATGTCCTCGCTGGCCGGGAACTGGCAGGCGCTCGACAAGGGCAGGCCACTGCCGTCCAAGCCGCCGAAGCACCCGGAAAACACCATGGCCAGTAACCTTTACGTGGTATGCGGTGATTCGCGCTGGCCGGGGACGGTCCGGGAGTATCAGCGGAATGTCGCGGTCGACCGGCTGAGGTACCCGATGCTGGGCGGGTTCACGGCCAACATCGGACCGTGCGCGTTCTGGCCGGACAAGCGGGTCGAGCCGCCGGTGCGCATCGGTGACCGGGGCCCGTCGAACGTGCTCATGGTGCAGAACGAGCGCGACCCGGGGACCCCGCTCGCCGGCGCCCGGAAGCTGAGGCGGGCGTTCGGGAAGCGGGCCACGATGGTGACGGCCGACCAGGGCGGACACGGCGTCTATCCGTTCGGCCGCAACACCTGCGCGAACGACGCGGTGACGACATTCCTGACCACCGGGCAGCGCCCGCCGCGGGACCTCGCCTGCGCGGCGGGATGAAGGGAGCGTGCTGGACCTTCCTTCCCCTCGTGAGGAAGGTCCGGCAAACTCTGCGCCATGTTGGCCTAATGCGCTGTCGCGAGCATTAAGTAACGGGTGTCACACTAGCGAGGGGTGTGTACGCCGTGCAATGGGTTACCCGGCGTTCGACGCCCGGATGTCGTGAAGATCTGGTGCTCACGAGGGTGGAGGGGCCGTAGAGTCGGCGCGTCATGACAGAGCGACCACCGCATGGGTCGGCTCGCCCCGGGGGGCGTACGGCCCGGACTCGGGCCGCCGTGTTGGCGGCCGCGTACGAGGAGCTCGACCGCGACTCGTTCGCCGCGCTCACCCTCGATCGGCTCGCGCGGCGGTCGGGGGTGCATGTGTCGACCATCCGGCGGCGCTGGCGCACGGTGGAGGGGGTGGTCGTCGATCTGCTGGCCGAGCGCAGTTCGACGCTGCCCACTCCGGACACCGGTGACTTCCGGCGGGATCTGATGGAACTCACCCAGGCCATCGCGGCCTTCAACAACGCGCCGCGCAACCGCAATCTGATGCAGGGGCTGATCGCGGCCGCCGCGCATGACACCAGGGTCGAGGAGATCCTCCGTAACGCGTTCATGCGGCGGACCGAGGAGGTGACCGTGATCGTGCGGAACGCGGTGGAGCGCGGGGACATCCCCGGGGACACCGACGCGTGGGAGGTCATCGCCTCACTGGGGGCGCCGCTTTACTACCGGGTGCTCATCCTGCGCGGGTCCATCGACGAGCGGCTGGTGCACACCACCGTCGAGGTGACGTATCAGGCGGCCCGGTCCGGGGTGTTCGTGCGGAAGGGGTGATGGCGCCCCTCGCCCCGCGGCCCCGTGGGGCGAGGGGCCGGGGGCGCCATCGGCGGGGCGTCAGGAGGACGCGCCGCGTGCCTTGAGCATGTCGGCCATCAGCTGGATCTCCGACTGCTGGCCCTGGACCATCGTCCGGGCCAGGTGCTTCTCGGTCGAGTCCTTGACCAGCTCGACCGCGCCCTTCGCCATTTCGACGCCGCCCTTGTGATGGGCGGTCATCAGCTTCAGGTAGAGCACCTCGGCCGCCTTGCCCTTGGCCTTGCGCAACTCGTCGAGCTGGCTGTTGGTGGCCATGCCCGGCATGAGCGAGCCGTCGTGCGGCTTGTACGTGGAGCCCATGCCCTTCATCGAGCCGTGGTCCATGCCCTTCATGCCGTCCGACGACATGTGCTTCATCCACGTCATCGGCGGGTCCTCGGACGTCTTGTCCAGCCCCCACATGTCCAGCCAGCCCTGCAACATCCCGGCCTGGGTGGCCTGGGTGCTCGCGATGTCGAACGCCAGCCGCCGCACCTCGTCGTCGCCGGTGCGGTCGCGGACGATGAACGACATCTCCACCGCCTGCTGATGGTGGACGGACATATCGCGGGCGAAACCGGCCTCGGCCGAGGTGTCCTTCGGCGTCCCCGTGTCGGTCGAGCCCTCCGAGCGGTCGCTCGTCAGCCACAGCACCGCCACCGCCACCAGCGTCAGCAGGGCGAGGGCGGCGGCGATCCCCGCCACCAGCGGCTGGCGGGAGGCGCGGCCGACGGCGGTCCCGTCGCTCACGAAGTCTTCCCGTTGGTGCAGTAGGCGCCGGGCTCGGGCGTCTGCTTGCCCTGGACGAACTTCTTGAAGAAGTCGGCCACCCGCGGGTCGGACGCCTTCTGCACGTCGAGCTGATTGCCCCAGGCGTTGAGGACGATCGGCGAGTCCTGCTCCTGGTAGGGGCTCATCAACGAGTACGGGGTCTTCTTGACCCGCGCCGAGAGGGCGGCGATGTCCTCCTTCGACGCCTTGTCGGTGTACGTCACCCACACCGCGCCGTGCTCCAGCGAGTGCACCGCGTTCTCCTTGGTCAGCGGCTTGGGGTAGACATCGCCGTTGCAGTTCTGCCAGACCTGGTTGTGGTTTCCGCCGACCGGCGGCGACATCGCGTACTTCACCGAGCCCTGGACATGCGTCCGGCCCAGGTTCTTCCAGGTCTTCATGCCCTTGAACTCGCCGGTCTTCACGACCGACGCGGTGACCTTGGCCTCCTTCTTCTCCTTCTTGTCGCTCGCGTCGACGAGGAAGTAGCCCCCGACGGCCAGTCCGGCGACGATCACCGTGACCGAGGTGATGGTGATGATCCGGTACCGGCGCTCGCGCGCCTTCTCGGCGCGGCGCAACTCCTCTATCTTCGCGCGGCGGTCGGCCGCGCCCTTCGTCTTCGATCCCTTGGAGCCCATGGCTGTCCTCAACCTCGCAGTTCGCGCAGTTCGCGCTGTTCGCACACTGGATGGGTGGAGCGGTGCATCGCGGTGACCGGCGTCGGCCTAGGTCCGAAGTACTTGGAGCTGATGGAGGCCGAGGGCGCGGACGGGGTGGTCCGGCGGCGCCCGGGCGGAGTCCGGGTCGCGGGGGCCGTCGGGCGGCGGAACCTCGGCGAGGGAGGGCGGGGGTACCGGCGTGGGCACCAGGGCCTGGACCACTCCCAGGGGGCCCGCGACACAGTTGTCGCTTCCGGCGCCGGAGCCGGTGGTGTCGAACGGGCGGTGCCCCGGAGCCGGATACGCGACCGGCTCCTCGTGCCGCTGGGCCGACGCGGTATCCGCCAGGCGGTGCGGGCACCCCGTCGACAGGGCGTTGTGGGCGGCGGCGGGATTGACGCACGAGGGCGCCACCCATATCGCCGCGGCGAGCAGCAGCACGGCACGGCAGAGGGCGGAGGGCACGGTGCCGCGCACCGGGTCCCTCCGTATGTGGCCCCTCCGTATGCGGGCCTCTCCTCCGCGCTGCGCTCTGCCCATCGCGCCAGATCGTAACCACTGCGACTGTCGCGACTGAATGGGTCCATGGCGGAACGCGGCAAACGCCTGGTGGCGGCCCGGTGCCGACCGCTGGTGGCGGCCCGGTGTCAGCCGCGCCGCCACCCCCGACGTCCGGATGTCTGTCGGTGGACGCCCCTCAGGAGGCGCGGGTCAGTAGACGCCCTCGATCACGACCTCGTCGTCGAACATCGCCACCGGCCCCACATCGGCCACCGAGTCCCCGACCGCGCCCTCCGGCGGCGGGACGCGGATCGCCAGATCGCGCTCGAGGTTGCCCGGCAACAGGGCGGACTTGCTGACGTGGTTCATCACCACCTGGCCGCGCTCGCCG
Organism: Streptomyces sp. NPDC059455; assembly: GCF_042750115.1. Lineage (NCBI taxonomy): Bacteria > Bacillati > Actinomycetota > Actinomycetes > Kitasatosporales > Streptomycetaceae > Streptomyces > Streptomyces sp. NPDC059455. The sequence goes on along the minus strand of NZ_JBHYVB010000091.1, from coordinate 27,234 downwards.
TACGGCACCGGCCGCCCGCTCGCCGGGTCCACCACCGAGAAGGTGACGAACGGCGTACGCGGATCGAAGACACACGGCTCGTCCGGGCCGAGCCCCAGCCGCTCGGTGGCACCGCCGAGGATCATGGTGTTGCCGTAGGTGCCGTACAGCTCACAGCCGGGGAAGACCTCGGTGCGCAGCAGATCGCGGGTGTCGGCGTCCATATGCGCGCCGCCCCACATGATGCCCTTGACCTTCTCCCCGATCAGCTCGACGAGGTCGTCGTGCCGGGCCAGCCGCTCCAGCAGCGGCGGGGTGGTCATCAGCACCCCGATGTCCTGGGTGCGCAGGACATGCGCCGCCTGCTCCACCAGATGGTTCACATAGGCGTCGGTCTCCTCGGCCTTCCCGGTGGAGATCAGCTTCTTCACCCACCGCGGATCCATGTCGACGCGGAACATCAGCCCACCGTGCCGGGCGGCCGTGCCCGCGACCATCTCGCCGACCATATGGGGGCCGCTGGGGGCGATGGCGAGCCAGTCCACGCCGCGCGGGATGCCGAGCCCGTCGAGGTCGGCGCTCAGCCCGTGGGTGAGGCGGTCCAGCCAGTCGCGCAGACACACGATCCGCTTGGGCGCGCCGGTGGTGCCGCCGCTTTCGAAGACCCCGACGATCCGGGCGTCGGCGCCGTAGCCCTGGGGGATCAGATCGCGCACCGGCACCTCGCGCAGCTCGCCGGTGACATTGGGGAAGAGCGCGAGATCGGCGACGCCCTTGACGTCCCGCCGCGGATCGAAGTCCAGCGTCTCCGCCTTCCGCAGCCAGAACGGGGAGCCGGTGTCCGGGCCGAAGTGCCACTCCATGGCGGCGTGGATGTACTCATCGGGGTCGGGGCGCTCGTCGAAGGGGATGTCGAGCACCGAAAGGGAAGCTGTCGGCACGGGATGCTCCTCGCGGATGGCGGCAGGGCGGATGGCGGCAGGGGTGCGGACTCATGGGGTCAGCCGCGGATGACGGCCTTCGTACGCATCAGGAACTCGCCGAGATAGGCGTCGTGCGGGATGCCCGGGGCGATCCAGTGGGTGGGATGGTCGCCGATGTAGAGGTTCTTGATGGACGGCTCGGCGAGCAGCCCGTCCAGCAGCGCCTCGTCCCCGGTGAGCGCCGTGACCACCAGGCTGTCCCGGAGCGCGGCAACGCCCGCCTCCCGCGTCCAGGGGGCCACCCAGACGCAGGGGAACGACAGCTCCACGCCCAGCCGCGCGTCCCGCGGATCGTCGAGCTGGAAGACGGCGGGGCGGAGGGCGGCGCTGCCGTCGCCGAGGTCGTCCACCACGCCGTCGCCGCCCAGCCACCCCCGGGCGCCCGCGGCCTTGCCGAGCAGCAGGCGCTCGAAGCCGCGCGCGACCTCGAGCGGATGGACCGGCAGCACCGCCTTCTCGTCCTGCGGCGGCAGGCTGGGGAGCGCGGCGAGCCGCTCCGCGAGCGCCTCGGCGACCGGCGCCGGATCGCCCTCGACGAGGACGGCGGTGGCGTTGACGCACGCGGTGCCGCCGTGGCGGGCGATGGAGTCGACGACGACGTCGAGGTGGTCGCGCCACTCCCGGTCGGCGGTGATCAGGATCTTGGAGCGGCCGGGCCCGTTGGGCAGCACGGCCGGATCGGCGGCGTAGCGGTCGATGACCTCCTGCCCGCCGTAGACCATGGAGAGGTCCGCACCGTGCAGGATCTCGCCCGCCGCGTCGTGGTCGGTGGGCAGCAGTACCACCTGATCCATCCCGAACCCCGCCTCGCGCAGGGCGCTGACCAGCCGGTACGGGGTGAGCGGCTCACGGCGGGAGGGGCGTACGGCCACCCGGTAGCCCAGCGCCAGCGCCTCCAGCCACAGGGCGTGCACGGCGGGGTGGTTGCCGGCGGCGTGCACCGCGAAGACATCGCCGCGCCGGATCCACACCGCGGTGCCGCTCCGGGCGTACGGATCGCGCCAATCGCCCACCGCCCCCACCGGGCGGGCCGCCTGGACGCTGCGGTACGCCTGGGTGGCGCTGAGCCGTATCGCCTCCACGGCGATCCGCACATTGGCGAGCGGGGTGCCCGACATCCGGCACACCGCGCCCTCGTACGCCTCGGCCGACATCCCGGCCACGGTGCCGGTGGCGAACAGCTCCCCCGCGCGCTTCAGCGCGGCCAGCCGCTCCTCCAGCGGCAGGGTGTCGGCGGCGCGCAGGGCGGCCAGCGCCCGGGTGACGAACAGCCGGGGCACCAGGGAGAGTTCGGCCATCGGCGCGCCGGTGACATCGTTGACGGTGAGGCGGTTGCGGGAGCGGTAGGGCCCCTTGGGCCCCAGCGCGTCCAGGGAGTCCAGGGCATTCGGGGCGTCCAGGGCATCCGGGGCGGTGGCGGGCTGGGACACGCTGGCTCCTTCGCGGGCGCGGGACACACCGGCTCCTGGGCGGGCGCGGCGGGAAAAGGGTGAACCAGGCCAATCCCACGGCGCGGACGGGACGGAGTCAATTGGCCCAAAGGCCATGCCCGGACCCTGGGAACGGGCCGCGCGGGGCGGGGCACGTACCATGCCGGGCCGGAGGTGGTACGGACATGGCAGGCACGGGCAGCGGTCGCGTCCTGGTGACGGACGACGACGCGGCCATCCGGCGGTCCCTGGAGCGCGGGCTGCGGCTCAACGGGTTCGCCGTGACCCTCGCGGACGGCGGCCACGCCGCGCTGGCCGCGGTGTGCGACGGGGCGCCCGATGTGGTGGTCCTGGACATCTCCATGCCGGACCTGAGCGGGATCGAGGTGTGCCGCGCCCTGCGCGCGGACGGCAATGACGTGCCCGTCCTGATGCTGTCGGCGCTCGACGAGGTGGCCGACCGGGTGGCCGGGCTGCAGGCCGGGGGCGACGACTATCTCGTCAAGCCCTTCGTGCTCCAGGAGCTGGTGCTGCGGCTGCACGCCCTGCTGCGCCGCCGTCCGCCCGCCGCCACCGACCGGGTGCGGGCCGGTGCGCTGGAGATGGTGCCGGAGGCCCGGGAGGCGTGGCTGGACGGGGTGGCGCTGCGGCTCACCCGGCGCGAGTTCGAGCTGCTGGACGTGTTCGTCCGCAACGCCGGGATCGTGCTCACCCGCGATCAGCTGCTGGATCGCGTCTGGGGCTATGACTTCGACGTCCGTACGGACGCCGTGGACACCTTCGTCAGCTATCTGCGCCGCAAGCTGGAGGTGGGCGGCCGGCCGCGGATGCTGCACACGGTGCGCGGCGTGGGGTTCGTCCTGCGGCCCGCCGAGGCCCCGTAGCCGGGGGCGCCGCCGGCCGTTCCGCCGACTGTTCCGCCGGCCGTTCCGCCGACTGTTCGGGCGGCTGTTCCGGCGGCCGTTCCGGTGGCTCACAGAGTTTCCACAAAGAAGGTTCCTAGGTTTTTCCCCAGTCCGGGACGGCCCGGCCCCTCCCCGGCCGTCCGGCTCCAAGGGAAGGAACAGCACCATGCACCGTGGAAAGAGCGTCCTCGTGGCGTGCGCGGCCACCGCCGCCCTGCTCGGTCCGGTGGGCATCGCGGCGGCCGACGGCAGCGCCCCGGCCTCCGCCCCGGCCGCCTCCCCGAGCGCGAAGGCGCCGAAGGGAGCGGGGGACGGCTCCCGGGGGCTGTGCAAGCGCGCCAAGAAGATCGACAAGCGGCTGGACCGGGCGCTGAAGCGGCTGAAGGGCCCGGCGACCGTCCGCGGGTCCGTGGCCCGGCTGACCAAGCGGGTCGAGCGGGCGAAGAAGGCGGACCACACCGAGGTCCAGACGTTCCTCGACCACAAGCTCACCTTCCGCAGGTCCCTGGTGCCGACGCTCGAGCAGCGGCAGAAGGACCTGTCGAAGGTCCAGAAGTGGTGCGCCGCGCGTGGCGAGGGATCCGGCGGGGTCAAGGGATCAGCCAAGTGAGGCGCCGTCCCTGGGCCGTGGCGGCCACGGCCCTGCTCTGCGCCGTGCTGGCCACCGGCTGCGGCGGCGGCAAGGGCGGTTCGGACGGCTCGGACGACGCGGACGGCTCATTGGGCACGTCCGCCCCGTCGGCCACCGCACCGGCTCCGTCCGCCTCCGAGCTGGATGAGCTAAACAAGCTGGTGAACGACGCGGAGTCGGCGGCGAACAGGGCGGACTCCGACGCGGCGAACGACAACTGAGTCAACGGGTCCCGGCGCACGGCCCCGCGCCGGGACCCGTCCCTCAGACGATCGTGACCGGGGCGATCAGACCCGCGGTGGATCCGGCCGGTACGGGGCCTGCCTCGGCGCTGACCAGATCGCCGTTCTCCACGACCCCGGAGCCGCTGACGTCCACATGGACCCGCAGCCCGTAGTTGTCCCCCGGGACCAGCTCCCCGGGGACGGTGACGCTGAACGGGACATGGCCGCCCGGGCTCAGCGGCACATCGGTGAGGACCTGCGCGGCCACGATCGACTCGGGGGTGTCGGAGCGGGACACGTTGCGCACCTCCACCACCACCCGCGCCGCCCGCCCGGCGGGGGCCTCGGGGGGCAGGGTCACGATGCCGCTGAGGACACTGCTCACTCCGGGATGGATTCCCCCGGGGGCGGAGGTCTTGTTCCGCCATCCGGGTGGGACCGCCGTTCGGGCCGGGCGGAGCGGTGTCGTCAGCCCGCGCAGGGGCGGCCGTTCAGGGTGAAGGAGCCGGGCGGCCGGTTGCCGTCGCTCCAGGAGCCGAGGAAGCCCATGGAGAGGGAACCACCGGCCTTGACGCGCTTGTTGTAGTCGGCCGAGGTGGCGGTCACCTTCGGGCCGTGCTGGGTGAACTCCCCGTCCCACATCTGCGTCACCCGCTGGGAGTCGCGGAAGGTCCAGGTGACCCGCCAGTCATCGAGGGATTCGCGGGAGGTGAGGGTGACGGCGGCCTGGAAGCCGTCGGGCCATTCGTTGACCAGCTGGAAACGGGCCGTGCAGTCGGCGTCGTCGCCGGGCTGCCGGTCGCCGGAGGGCGGTTTGCCGCCGTGGCCGGACGCGGAGCCGGAGCCGGAGTCGCCCTTGGCGGACGAGGAGGATGGGGCGGGGGAGCGTCCGGGCTTCTTCTGGTGCCCCTTGCCGGAGCTCTTCCCGTCCTTCCCGTCCTTCCCGCCCTCGCTCCTCGAGGGGCTGGGGGAGGCGGGGGCGCCGGGGTTGTACGGCGAGGAGGTGGCGGGGGCCAGGCTGCCGGGGGTCACCTCGGGGCCCATGGAACCGCCGGTGCGGTTGTCGGAGTCCGCGGCGGTTCTGGTCATCGCGACCAGTGCGGCGAGGGCGACGACGGCTATCACGGCCAGGATGACCGTCGTACGGGCTCTGCGTAACCGGCGACGGGCGAGGTGCTGCCACAGGTCGGCGGGTGAGGGGGAGTCGGGCGCCCGGGTGGCGGCGTCCAGCAGCTTGGCGTAGCTGCGGCACTCCTCGTCGGTGAGGGTGTCCACATGGGCGCGCTGACAGCGTTCGCGGAAGGCCGCGCGGACCCGGGCGATCTCATCGGTGGCGTACTCCGGGTCGTACCCCAGCTGCCGCGCCACCGCCTCCGTGGACCGCGCCTCCACCTCGACCAGCCACAGCAGCTCCCCGTCCGCCTCCGGTAGGTCCCGCAGCGCGCGCAGGGCGAGCGGCTGGTCGCGGGGCGGGGCGGCGAACCGGGCGGCGAGGTCGGAGCCCAGCCAGGTCCGCAGCTCCGGGTTGAGCCGGTCCCCGTGCCGGTGGGCGTCCCAGTCGGCGGCGGTCTTCCGTACGGCGGTCAGAAAGAGCGGAAGCCACGGGAGGCGCTTGCCGAAGCCCCGTGTGCGGCGGTTGCGGGTCTCCCGGATGCCCCGCCGGAACGCCTCGGTGGCGAGCCGCATCCCGTCTTCCGGGGTGGTGGTGCACAGTTCCGCGTAATCGGCGACCGCGTCCCAGTACGCGCCCAGCAACGCGGTGGCGGAGGCCGCGCCATCGACATCCTCGCCGGGCGCCTCGGCGACCCCGCGGCGCGTCGGGGAGCTGTCCCCGGGCGATTCCCTGGGAGATGAGTGGTCGGGCATGGAGGCAATTCCTCACTCACGAACAGCGGCGCCCCCGCCGGGGGGCAACCCTCTCACAAACGGGCCGCGGGGTGGTCAGCCAACAGCACAGCGGTGCCTCGGAGTTGGGGATTCCCCTTACGGGGCGGGCCGAGCCTTTCACGCCGGTGACCTGGCTGACAAGAGACGAAGAGCAGTCCCCGTTTTGGATGATGTGCCACCTGGCAAGCCGTGGGATCCGGCCGAATCAACGTGAATAGTAGTCACGTTCACTGTCTCGTGCGACACATTGACCACACCCGCAAAAGGTATAGACCGCACAGTTCGCGCCGTGAACTCCTGTGCGTTTTCGGTGACTTCCGGGGGCCGCAGGCCGGTATCAATTGACGCATGACCTCCCGAAACGCGTGGTTCGGGCGCTAAGGTTCACTTCGCTCACGCGACATGTGCGGCGTGTCACGCAACGCCATGCGGAGGCCGCTCGGGGGGTCCGAGGCGGCTGTCTTTTTTTTGGGGGGCCAACCATGCGGGAGATGATCAAGGGTGGCAATGTCGGCCTGGCCGCTCTGAGCGAGGACACGGGATCCGTGATCCTGAGCCTGAACTGGAGCTCGGCGACCGGAGACGGGGATGCCGACGTCTCCGTGCTGCTGCTGAACGGTGATGGCAAGGTCCGTGGCGACGCGGACTTCTACTTCTACAACAACCCGGCCGCCGCCGATGGCAGTGTGCAACTGCTGGGCAAGACGCCGACCGCCGAGGGGAACGAGGACCGCATCAGCCTCGATCTGACGGCGGCCCCCGCGGATGTCGAGCGGATCGTCGTGGCGGCCAGCCGGTACGGCGGCGCCAGGTTCGGCGATCTCAGCGACCTGCGGGTGACCCTCGCGGACCGGGTCGGCGAGACCCTGCTGGGGTTCTCGATCGAGGACGCCGATGTGGAGAGCGCGTTCATCTTCGGCGAGCTCTACCGCCGGGGCGAGGAGTGGAAGTTCCGGGCCGTCGGACAGGGGTACGAGTCCGGACTGGCCGGTCTGGCCACGGACTTCGGCATCGACATCGACGATGACGCGGCCGACGAGGCGACCGCCGACGATGACGCGGCCGACGAGGAGACGACCGACGACGCGACCGCCCACGAGGTGGCGGACGCGGCGCCGGAGGCGGTGGAGCAGGCGCCCGCGCCCGGGGCCGAGGGGGCGCCCGGCATCCCCGTGCGGACGGCGGCGCCCACGGCCCGGGTGACGGGCGAGGAGCCCGCACCGGCTCCGGCCCGCCGCCCCCGTACGGCGAAGAAGAAGGTCACGCTTCCCAGGGTCGCCAAGAAGTCGCTGGCGGAGAACGAGTCGTGGCGGGCGGCTCGGCTCTTCCCGGTCTCCTCGCTCAGATACGACCGGGAACGGGAAACGCGCGCCACGTCCGTCCTGCTGTCGGTGATGACGCAGGTGCCCGAGTTCGGGCGTCGGCTCACCGCGGCCTTCGGCGCGCCCGCCGGCCGTATGGAGACCTTCACCGAGGTCTCCCTGCCGCACGGAGGCAACTCCCCCAAGCGCCCCGACGGCGTGATCCGCGTGGAACGGGCCGGGAAACTCTGGACCGCCCTGGTGGAGACGAAGACCAACGGCAATCCGCTCAAGTCCGAGCAGGTCCAGGACTACATGGACATCGCCGCCCGGCGGGGCTACGAGGCCGTGATCACGCTGTCCAACGATGTCGCTCTCGAAGGCAGCCCACTGGTCGACGTCAAGGTCGACGGACGCCGTAAGCACAAGGTCGCGCTGTGGCATCTGTCCTGGGCCGAGGTGGCCCACCACGCCCAGATGCTGATCCGCCACGAAGGCGTCGGCAACACCGCGCACGCCTGGCTCCTCCAGGAACTGCTGCAGTACCTCCAGCACGAGAACTCCGGCTGCCACGGCTTCCAGAACATGGGCCCGGCCTGGGTGCCGGTGCGCAACGGCATCGACAACGAGACCCTGTGCCAGGGGGACCGGCGCGCCATTGACGTGGTCGAGAGCTGGGACCGGCTCATCCGCCAGGTCTGTCTGCGGCTGGGCGGCGAACTCGGGCAGAAGGTGCTGCCCGTTCAGCGTGCCAGGCGGGGGACCGACCAGAGTTCCCGTCGTGCGGACATGGCCGACCGGCTCTGCGAGGAGGGCCGTCTCTACGCCGAGCTGCGCATCGAGGGCACCTCCGGGATCCTCGCGATCGTCGCCGATCTGCGCACCGGCAAGCTGCGCACCGCCATCGAGATTCCGGCCCCGGACCAGGGCTACCCCCTCAGCTGGGCCAAGCGCCTGGTCCGGCAGCTCGCCGAGGCCCCGGCCGACCTCCATGTGGAAACCCTGGTCGAGGGGCAGGGCGGCGGCCCGCGCGGCACCCTCGAGCGGCTCCGCCCCGAACCCGCCGACATGCTCCCCAAGGGCGGCGCCCGGATAACCGGGTTCCGGCTGTCCCTCTTCAAGGGCATGGGCAGCGCCCGGGGCAATGCCGAGTCCGGCTTCATCCGCAGTGTCGACGACGCCGTGGACCGCTTCCACTCCGGTGTCGTCGCCCGGCTGGGAAGCCGTCCGGCCCGACGGCCGTAGGGGACGGGGATAGGGGGACAAGGGATAGGGGACAGGGGACAAGAAGGCGGATCGGACCACTGTGCGGTGTGACATTGCACTGCTACCGTTGAAAACACGAAGGACAAAGGACAGTGGCCTGGTCCCCTCCCTCAGGAGGTTCCGCATGCCCGATCTCTCCGCGCCCTGGCGTGGCGTTCATGTCGCCACGGCGCTTCCGTTCCATGACGATGACGAGCTGTCGGTCGACTACGAGGGTTACGCCGCCCATGTGCGGTTTCTCGCCGAGCACGGCTGTGACGGGGTCTGCCCCAATGGGTCGTTGGGGGAGTACCAGACCCTGACGGACGAGGAGCGGGCGCGGGTGGTGCGGGTGGCGGTGGAGGCGGCGCCCGAGGGGTTCGGGGTGATGCCGGGGGTGGCGGCGTACGGGGCGCTGGAGAGCCGGCGGTGGGCGGAGCAGGCGGGGGAGGCCGGGGCGCGGTCGGTGCTGGCGCTGCCGCCGAACAGCTACCGCGCCGACCGGGAGGCCGTGGTCGGCCACTACCGCGAAGTGGCGCGCGCCGGGCTGCCGGTGGTGGCGTACAACAACCCCCATGACACCAAGGTCGACCTCACCCCGGAGCTCCTGGCCGAGCTGCACGGGGAGGGGCTGATCGTCGCGGTCAAGGAGTTCAGCGGGGATGTGCGGCGGGCGTACGAGATCGCCGAGCGCGCCCCCGGCCTTGATCTGCTGATCGGCGCCGATGATGTGCTGCTGGAGCTGGGGCTCGCCGGGGCCGTGGGGTGGATCGCCGGGTATCCGAACGCGATTCCCGACGCCTCCGTGGAGCTGTACCGGCTCGCCACCTCGGGCGTCGGCGCGGATCTGGAGAAGGCGCTGCCGCTGTACCGCGCGCTGCATCCGCTGCTGCGCTGGGACTCCAGGACCGAGTTCGTCCAGGCCATCAAGGCGTCCATGGACCTCGCCGGGCTGCGCGGCGGAGCCTGCCGTCCGCCGCGTTCGCGGCTGGCCGGGGAGGTGGCGGCCCGCGTCGTCCGGGAGACCGAGACGGTGCTCGCGCTGGGGTACCGGTGAGGGCCGTGTCGGTGGGGAGCGCGGTACCGGTGAGGGCCGGGGCGCGGGTCAGGGGGCGGCGGTGAGGTCGCGACGGGTGTTGCACACCGTGGAGTCCCATACCGAGGGCATGCCCACCCGGGTGGTCACCGGCGGGGTGGGGACGCTCCCGGGCGTGACCATGGCCGAGCGCCGGCAGTGGTTCATCGAGCACCGCGACGATCTGCGCACCCTGCTGATGTACGAGCCGCGCGGTCACTCCGCGATGAGCGGCGCCATCCTGCAGCCGCCGACCCGGCCGGACGCGGATCACGGCGTGCTCTTCATCGAGGTGTCCGGCGTGCTGCCCATGTGCGGCCACGGCACCATCGGCGTGGCCACCGTGCTGGTCGAGACCGGGATGGTCGAGGTGCGGGAGCCGGTCACCACCATCCGCCTGGACACCCCGGCGGGTCTGGTGGTCGCGGAGGTCGCCGTGCGCGACGGGTCCGCCACCTCGGTGACGGTCCGGAACGTGGCCGCGTTCTGCCCGGCCACCGACCGTACGGTGCGGGTGCCCGGCTTCGGCGAGGTGCGCTACGACATCGCCTTCGGCGGCAACTTCTACGCCATCGTGGAGCTGGACGCCCTCGGGCTGCCCTTCGACCGGGCGGCCGGGCAGGAGCTGCTGACCGCCGGGCTGAAGATCATGGATGCGGTGAACGCGCAGGACCCGCCGCACCACCCCGAGCGGCCGGACATCACCGGCTGCCGCCATGTCTACCTCCAGGCCCCGGGTTCGACGGCGCGCCACTCCCGCCACGCGATGGCCATCCACCCGGGCTGGTTCGACCGCTCCCCCTGCGGGACCGGCACCTCCGCGCGGATGGCCCAGCTGTACGCACGCGGTGAGCTGGGTCTCGGCGAGGAGTTCGTCAACGAGTCGTTCATCGGGACGCGGTTCATCGGGCGGCTGCTGGAGGAGACCACGGTGGCGGGGCTGCCCGCCGTCGTGCCCTCGATCACGGGGCGGGCGTGGGTCACCGGCACCGCGCAGTTCCATCTCGACCCCGAGGATCCGTTCCCGGCCGGGTTCCTGGTGTAGAGAGGGGAGATCGGTGGTGGATGGGACATGACCGGGTCCGCTCCCCGTGGCCGCGGCACCAGTATTGAGCCGCTCGGCAAGCGCGAAAGCCTGCGCGACCGGGTCAGAAACGCCCTGCGCGCGGGCATCATCTCCGGTGAACTCGCCCCCGGCGCCGTCTACTCGGCGCCCGCCCTCGGCGCCCGCTTCGACGTCTCCCCCACGCCCGTCCGCGAGGCGATGCTCGACCTGGTGAAGGAGGGGCTGGTGATCTCGGTGCCCAACAAGGGGTTCCGGGTCACCGAGGTCTCCGAGCGGGACCTGGACGACCTGGCGTCCATCCGTCTGCTCATCGAGCCGCCCACCGTGCGCGAGGCCGTCCCCCGCATCCCGCCCGGGGACCTGCCCGCGCTGCGGGAGCTGGCCCAGGCCATCGTGGACGCGGCCGAACGCGGCGACCTCATCGGCTATATCGAGGCCGACCGGGTTTTCCACCTCACCCTGCTCGGCTACGCCGGGAATCGGCGGCTGGTGGACGTGGTCTCCGAACTCCGCTCCCAGACCCGGCTGCTGGGGCTCATCCCGCTGCTGGAGAGCGGACGGCTCGGCCAGTCGGCGGCCGAGCACCACGCTCTCCTCGACCTCGTGGAGGCGGGGGACGCGCGCGGCGCCGAGGCCATGACGCATCGCCATATCGGCCATGTGCGCGGGCTGTGGGCCGGTGGCCCCCGGTGACGCCGGGCGGGAACGACTCGACACACCAGGACTTGCCGAGGACCCAGGACTTGCCGAGGACCGCCGACCTCGTCGTCATCGGCGCCGGTGTCGTCGGCGCGGCCGCCGCCTGGTTCGCCACCCTGGCCGGGCTGCGGGTCGTGGTGGTCGACCGGGGCGCCATCGCGGGCGGCACCTCGGGCGCGGGCGAGGGAAACGTCCTGGTCTCGGACAAGGAGCCGGGCCCGGAGCTGGAGCTCGCGCGGTACTCGCGGCAGGTGTGGGGCGAGGACCTGGGCCCGTACGGCGAGTGGTGGGAGTTCGAGCAGAAGGGCGGGCTGGTGGTGGCCTCCACGCGCGCCGCCCTGGCCGCGCTGCGGACGCTGGCCGAGCGGCAGCGGGCCCGTGGGGTCGTCGTACAGGAGGTGTCCGGGGCCGGACTCCACGACCTCGAACCACGGCTGACCCGCGAGGCCGCCGGAGGCGCGCTGTATCCGCAGGACGCCCAGGTGCAGCCCATGCTGGCGGCGGCCCACCTGCTGCGGCTCGCACGGCGGCGCGGGGCGGTGGTGCGGACGCGGACGGAGGTGGTGGGGTTCCTCCGGCGTACGGGTGCCCCGGCCATCTCGGGGGGAGGGCGTACGGGTGCCCCGGCCGTCTCGGGAGGCGGCGCGGGTGTCCCGGTCACCGGCGTACGGACGCCGCACGGCACCGTCAGCGCCCCCGCCGTCCTGAACGCGGCGGGCACCTGGGCCGGTGCGGTGGCGGGCCTCGCGGGCGTCGAGCTGCCGGTGCTGCCGCGCCGGGGCTTCGTCCTCGTCACCGAACCACTGCCGCCCGCGACCGTACGGCACAAGGTCTACGCGGCCGACTACGTGGACGCCGTGGCCAGTTCGGACGCGGAGCTCCAGGCGTCGCCGGTCGTGGAGGGCACGGGCGGCGGCACGGTGCTGATCGGCTCCACCCGGGAGCGGGTCGGCTTCGACCGGCGGCCGTCCCCCGCCGCCGTACGGGCGCTGGCCCGGGGCGCGATCGGGCTGTTCCCGATGCTGGCGTCGGTGCGGGCGATGCGCGTGTACGCGGGCTTCCGGCCGTACTGCCCCGACCATCTGCCGGTCATCGGCCCCGACCCGCGCGCCCCCGGGCTGTGGCACGCCTGCGGCCACGAGGGCGCGGGGATCGGCCTCGCGGCGGGGACGGGGAAGCTGATCGCACAGGCGCTGACGGGGGAGGCGATGGATCTGGACCTGACGCCGTTCGCCCCCGAACGCTTCGAGGAGGGTGGTGCGGATGAGCCACGCGGGAAGTGACGAGCGCACGGGGCCGTCGCCCTACCGGCTGACCTTCGACGGCACGACGGTCACCGCGTTGCCAGGGCAGAGCGTGGGCGCGGCGCTGGTGGCGGCCGGGATCGTGGCCTGGCGGACCACGCGGCGCGAGGGCAGACCGCGCGGGCTGTTCTGCGGGATCGGGGTCTGCTTCGACTGCCTGATCACCGTGGACGGGCACCCGGGACAGCGGGCCTGCCTGGTCCCGGCGCGGGACGGAATGCGGCTGTCGGCGGAGGGCGATCACGGTGGTGATGGCGGCGATGGCGACTGATCGGCCGACGTACGACGTAGCCGTCGTGGGCGCGGGCCCCGCCGGGCTCGCCGCCGCCGTCGGGGCCGCCGAGGCGGGCCTGGAGGTGGTGCTCATCGACGCCGGGCGCCTGCCCGGCGGCCAGTACTGGCGCCATGACGACGAGCACTCCACGCCCCCTGCCCACCACCACGGGCGGCTCTTCGCCCGCCTCCGCGCCCGGCTGCGCCACCAGCGCCGCCTCGGCCGTCTCCACTACCTCCCCGGCCACCAGGTCTGGCTGATCGACCGCCCCCGCCCGGACTCCGGGCCGTTCACCCTGCGCCTGAACGGTCCGTACGACACGGCCCCCGTCGAGCGGGACCGGGTGCGGGCCCGCTCGCTGGTGCTCTGCTGCGGTGCGTACGACCGCCAACTGCCGCTCCCCGGCTGGGAACTGCCCGGAGTGATGGCGGCCGGAGGCGTCCAGGCGCTGCTGAAGGGGCATCGGGCGGTGGCGGGTCGGCGGGCGGTGGTCGCGGGCACGGGCCCGTTCCTGCTGCCGGTGGCGACGGGCCTGGCGCAGGCCGGGGTCCGGGTCCTCGCCGTATGCGAGGCCAACCCGGCGCACGGCTGGCTGCGTCACCTGGACGGGGCGGTGCGGGCGCCCGCCAAATCCGCCGAGGCGGTGCGGTACGCGGCGCTGATGGCCCGCCACCGCATCCCGTACCGGACCCGGGCCACGGTGACCGAGATCCTGGGCGAGGACCGGGTGCGCGGGGTGCGGCTCGACGGCGGCGAGGTGCTCGAGGCCGATCTGGTGGCGCTGGGCTGGGGGTTCACCCCCGCCCTCGAACTGCCCCTGATGGTCGGCGCCGCCACCCGCCGCGACCTCGACGGCTCCCTCGTCGCCGTGGTCGACGCCCGACAGCGCACCACCGTCCCGGACGTCCTGGCCGCGGGGGAGACCACGGGCGTGGGCGGCGCCGCGTCGGCCGTCGCCGAGGGACGGCTGGCCGCCCTGTCGCTGGCGGCGGCCCACGGGCTGCCGGTGGATCCGCGCACCGTACGGCGGCTGCGCACCGCGATCCGCCACGGCCGGGCCTTCGCCGCCGCGCTGCACCGCACGTACCCCGTGCCCGACGGGTGGACCGGCCGGCTGACCGAACGCACGGTGGTCTGCCGCTGCGAGGAGGTCACCTACGGCGAGCTGTGCCGCGCCCGTACCGACCTCGGCGCCGAGGACCCCCGCACCATGAAGCTCCTGGCCCGCCCCGGGATGGGCTGGTGCCAGGGGCGGATCTGCGGGTTCGCGGTCGCCGCCGTCACCGCGTCGCTGACCGGCCGCCCGGCCACGGCGGAGGATCTGCGGCCGCTCTCGGCACGGCCGTTCGCGGCGCCGGTGACGCTGGGGGAACTGGCGGAGGTGGACGAGCCGGCGGGGATGGACGAGTCGGCGGACGACGCGGACGAGGAGCCCTAGCCTCCGCGAGCCCTCGCCTCTGGCAGCTTGCGCAGATGCCAGCCTCCGTGCCCGAATCATTGGACGGATACCACCTGATCGCCATGTACCGGCTCGCAGATGCGGCGCTACCATCGACGGATGCATACGTACCGGATCGGTGAGGCCGCGGCCCTGATGGGGGTCAGCGTCGACACCCTGCGGCGCTGGGTCGACAGCGGACGGCTGACCGCCGAACGGGACGAGCAGGGGCGCCGGATCATCCCGGGCCCGGCGCTCGCCGCGTTCGCCCGCGAGGTCGCCAGCGGCACGGACCGCGACCACCCCGGCTCCTCGGCCCGCAATCGCTTCTCGGGGATCGTCACCGAGGTGATCCTCGGCGATGTGTCCGCGCAGGTGGAGATCCAGGCGGGCCCGTTCCGCGTGGTGTCCATGATCAGTCGGGAGTCGGCGGAGGAGCTGAGGCTGGAGCCGGGCGTTCCGGCCGTCGCCGTGATCAAGTCGACCAACGTGGTCGTGGAAACGCCGTGAACACGCGCGCCGCGGGCGACGCGAGCACAGGCAGCAGTCGCAGAGAGGGAGAGACAGACCCCATGACGACCCGTTCCGCATCAGGTTCAGGTTCAGGTTCCGGACCCCGATCCCGTTGGACGCTCCGTGTGGTCGGCGGCTTCGCGCTCGCCGCCATGGCGCTCACCGCCTGCTCCTCCGGTGACTCCGACGACTCCGGTGACTCCGGTGACTCCTCCAAGAAGTCCAGCTCCGGTTCCTCCTCCGAGAAACTGTCCGGCACGGTGACCGTGTTCGCGGCGGCCTCGCTGAAGGAGAGCTTCACCGCACTGGGCAAGACCTTCGAGAAGGAGCACCCCGGCACCAAGGTCTCCTTCAACTTCGGCGGCAGCGACGCCCTCGCGGCCAGTATCACCTCCGGCGCGCCCGCCAATGTCTTCGCCGCCGCGAGCCCGAAGACCATGAAGACCGTCACCGACGCCAAGGACGCCAAAGGCACCCCGGCCACCTTCGTCCGCAACCAGCTCGAGATCGCGACCCTCCCGGGCAACCCGAAGAAGATCAAGACGCTCAAGGACCTCACCCGCTCCGGGCTGAAGGTCGCGCTGTGCGCCGAGGAGGTGCCGTGCGGCTCGGCGGCCCAGAAGGCGCTGACCGCGGCCAAGCTCAAGCTCACCCCGGTCTCGTACGAGCAGGACGTCAAGGGCGCGCTGACCAAGGTGCAGCTGAAGGAGGTGGACGCCTCCGTCGTCTACAAGACCGATGTGAAGGCGGCGGGCGGCAAGGTCGCGGGCGTGGAGTTCCCCGAGTCGAAGCAGGCCATCAACGACTATCCGATCGCCCTGCTGAAGAACACCCAGAACGCGGAGGCGGCCACGGCCTTCATCGACCTGGTGAAGTCCGCACAGGGCCAGAAGGTGCTCAGCCAGGCCGGTTTCCTCAAGCCGTGACGGAGCGGAATGCCGGGGCGGAGCGGAGCGCCGGGGCGGAGCGGAATGCCGGGGCGGAGCCGAAGGCGGGGGCGGAGCCGAAGGCCGGAGCCAGGCCGGGGGCCGGGACCGAACCAGCGGGGCCAACCGGCCCCACGGAGGTTCTGGGCAGCGGCACACGGCGACGACGCCTCGGCACCTCCCGCCTCCGCGCGGGCAGCGTCCCGCTGCCGCTGCTGCTGCCCGCCCTCGCCGGCCTGGTCTTCCTGGTGCTTCCGCTGGTCGCGCTGCTGATCCGCGCGCCCTGGCGGAGCCTGCCCGACCAGCTGACCAGCGTCGCGGTGTGGCAGGCGCTGCGCCTCTCGCTGATCACCGCGACCGCCGCCACCGCCGTGGCGCTGGTCCTGGGCGTCCCCCTGGCCTGGCTGCTGGCCCGCGCCCGCTTCCCCGGCCGTCGGCTGCTGCGCGCCCTGGTGACCCTGCCGCTGGTGCTGCCGCCGGTGGTCGGCGGCGTGGCGCTGCTGCTCGCGCTGGGCCGTAACGGGATCGTGGGCCGCTGGCTGGACTCGGCGTTCGGCGTGACCCTGCCGTTCACCACGGCGGGGGTGGTGGTCGCGGAGGCGTTCGTCGCGATGCCGTTCCTCGTGATCAGTGTCGAGGGCACGCTGCGGGCGGCCGATCCGCGCTACGAGGAGGCCGCCACCACTCTCGGCGCCTCGCGCTTCACCGCGTTCCGGCGGGTCACCCTGCCGATGGTCGCGCCCGGCGTGGCCGCGGGCGCGGTGCTGGCCTGGGCGCGGGCGCTGGGCGAGTTCGGCGCCACGATCACCTTCGCGGGCAACTTCCCCGGCCGTACGCAGACGATGCCGCTGTCGGTCTATCTCGCGCTCCAGAGCGACCCGGCCGCCGCGATCGCGCTCAGCCTCGTCCTCCTCGCCGTCTCCATCGCGGTCCTGGCCGGGCTGCGCGACCGCTGGATGGCCGCCTCATGACCGACACGGACACCTCCCCCACCGAGAAGGCCGCGCCGCACACCGACGGCCTCGACGCCCGGCTCGTCGTCGACCGGGGCAGCTTCCGGCTCGACCTGCGGCTGACCGCCGCACCCGGCGAGGTGGTCGCCCTGCTCGGGCCGAACGGCGCGGGCAAGACGACCGCGCTGCGCGCCCTGGCCGGGCTCACCCAGCTCACCGAGGGCGCGCTGCGGCTGGACGGCCGGACCCTGGAGGAGCCGTCGCATCGGCTGCGGACGCCGCCCGAACACCGCCCGGTCGGCGTCGTCTTCCAGGACTATCTGCTCTTCCCGCACCTCACCGCGCTCGACAACGTGGCCTTCGGCCCGCGCTGCCACGGGGTGCCGAAGGCGGAGGCCCGCGCGCAGGCGGCCGACTGGCTGGACCGGATGGGCCTGACCGACCGCGCGGGCGCCAAACCCCGCGCCCTGTCCGGCGGGCAGGCCCAGCGGGTCGCCCTCGCCCGCGCCCTGGCCACCCGCCCCCGGCTGCTGCTCCTGGACGAGCCGCTCGCCGCGCTGGACGCCCGCACCCGCCTCGATGTGCGCTCCGGACTCCGCCGCCATCTGGCCGACTTCGAGGCGGTGGCCGTCCTGGTCACCCATGACCCGCTGGACGCGATGGTGCTCGCCGACCGGCTCGTGGTCGTGGAGGACGGCCGTATCGTCCAGGAGGGCGCCCCGGCGGACATCTCCCGCCGCCCCCGCACCGACTACATCGCCAGCCTCGTCGGCCTCAACCTCTACCAGGGCCGCGCCGACGGCCACACCGTGACGCTCGACGGCGGCACCACCACCATCACCACCACCGAAGACCTCACCGGCTCGGTCTTCGTCGCCTTCCCACCCGCCGCGGTCACCCTCCACCGCGACCGCCCCGACTCCAGCGCGCGCAACCTGTGGCGGCTGGAGGTGGCCGGCATGGAGTCCCACGGCGACCAGATCCGCGTCGACCTCACCGGCGAACTCCCCCTCCTGGCCGACCTCACGACGGCGGCGGTAGCCGAACTCTCCCTCCACCCGGGCCGCACGGTCTGGGCCACCCTCAAGGCAACGCAAACCCACGCATACCCGGCGTAAGCCGATCCCGGCACACCTACGCGCCCTCAAGTCCACTCGACCGTCCCGAGCATGATGTGGGTCGCTTGACCCTCGTCGTTCAACCCGGTGTACGGGCAGGGCATGAGCTGTGCCGCGTTGCAGGCTTCGTGCCTGTCCTCCTATCTCACCGGTGGCCCCGACCTCGAGTCGGCGGCCACGGAGTTCTTCGACCTGCAGCAGCTGGTGGTGGACGCGGCGTGGACGGTGTCCGCCGGAGGTGACGCCGTCCGCCTCGACGCGATGAACCATGTCGAGGTGGACGAGGACGTGCGCCAACAGCGCTGGGCCATGGACCAGGTGGTCGGCACGACCCTCGTCGACGGTCATTAGCCTCAATACTGGTGGCATGAGGCAGGGGGAGCCCGGAGAGGGCGAGGGGTATTCGGGGCGGGCCGGGAGGCGGCGGTTCATCGTCGCGTCCGTGGTGAGCTGTGTGGCCATCGCGGTGGCCGTCACCCATGTGCTGGCGCCGGATCTGAAGATAGACAACGTCACCGTGGCGCTCCTGGTGGTCGCCGTCGTGCCCTGGTTGCGCGATCTGCTCAACAGCATCGAACTGCCGGGCGGGGTGCGCCTGGAGTTCAAGGAGGCGGTCGAGCGGCGCATCGAGGCCGCCGAGCGGATCGCCGACGCCGCCCTCGTGGGGAGCGGCGACGACGGACCCGAGGCCGACGGCACGACGGCGCTCACGGATGTGCGCCGGCTGGCTGCCGAATACCTCGAGGTCCGTACGTCGATGTCCAGCGGATCCGCCCGTACGCAGCGTATGAACGGCATCTTCGCCCGGCTGGTGCGCGCCACCCAGCGGATCGCCGAGCCCGACCTGGGCGGCTGGCTCACCTCGCCGGACGGCGGTCTGCGCCTGGCCGCGTACGCGCGGCTGTACGCGGTGCCGGACGCGGACGCGCTGGCCGCCCTCACGGACGCCGTCGTGAAGGAGCCGCTCGCCTTCAGCCAGTACTGGGGCATCCACGCGCTCGACAAGGTCGTGGACGCCGTCGGGGTCGAGGACGTGCCGTCGGGGGTCGTCCGGCGTCTGGAGGACTGCCGGCCGCGCGGCAGTGACCGGATGGCCCTGCTGCGGCGTCTGATCGCCAAGCTGCACGGGCTCCCGTAGCGGGCTCTCTTTGCCGGTCGCGGGCGTCGATCAGGCGGTGAGGGCCGGGTAGTCGGTGTAGCCCCGGTGGTCGCCGCCGTAGAACGTGGCCGTGTCGGGGGTGTTGAACGGGCCACCGGCGGCCAGTCGCCGCGGCAGGTCGGGGTTGGCCAGGAACAGCGCCCCGTACGCGACCATGTCCGCGGTTCCGTCCTCGATCAGCTTCAGCGCCTCGGGCCCGGTGGCGTCGGGGTGCGTGAACGGGTTGATGATGAACGCGCCCGGCCATGACTTCCGCAGCCGCGGGGTCAGATCCCGGTTCGGCCCCTCCAGCAGGTGGAGATAGGCCAGGTCCAGACCGGCGAGCCGGTCCAGCAGGGCGAGGTAGACCTCGTCCGGGGCGTCCTCGGCGATGTCGTTGTACGGGTTCCCGGGCGAGATCCGCAGACCGACCCGGTGGCTGCCGATCGCCCCGGCCACGGCGGTGGCGACCTCGATGGCCAAGCGGACCCGGCCCTCGGTGTCGCCGCCCCAGCCATCCGTACGCAGATTGGAGTTGGGCGCGAGGAACTGGTGGATCAGATAGCCGTTCGCGCCGTGGATCTCCACTCCGTCGAATCCGGCCTCGACCGCGTTGCGGGCCGCCTCGGCGAAGTCGGCGATCGTCTGCCGGATGTCCGCCTCGCTCAGCTCCCTCGGCGTCACGAAGTCCTTCGGCCCCTCATGGGTGAAGACCTGGCCCTCGGCGGCCACCGCCGAAGGCCCCACCGGCACCAGTCCGTCGGGCAGCAGGCTCGGGTGTCCGACCCGCCCGGTGTGCATCAGCTGCGCGAAGATCACGCCGCCTTCCCGGTGCACGGCGTCGGTCACCGTTCGCCACGCCCGCACCTGCCCGGGGGTGTGCAGTCCGGGGGTGTCGGGGTAGCCCTGGCCGACCGGCGAGGGCTGGATGCCTTCGGTGACGATCAGCCCGGCGCCGGCCCGTTGCGCGTAGTACGTCGCCATCAGCTCCGTCGGCTCCGCGCCGGGCCCGAAGGCGCGGCTGCGGGTCATCGGCGCCATCGCGACGCGGTTGGCCAGGTGCTTGCCGCCCAGGACGATCGGATCGAAGGGGGTGGTCATGGCTCCTCCTTGGGATGGGTGATGCCTGCCTGAACAAGTAAATCACCTAGCCGAACAAGTAAATGGAGCGGAGCCATTCCTGGAGGTGAGTGTGATGTGGGTTACATGCTTCTGCCTGGGCATATGACGATCAATGCCTGAAGGGACGGGCAGGAGCGCCGCTCGGAAGGTAGGCTTACCCTGCCCAAACAGGAAAGTGAGGATGAGATGACGCACTCCACGCCGGAGGCCGGGAAGGGGCCTGCGGTGACGGGGCCCGCGGTGAAGGGGCAGGTGGCCACCGTCCCGGTGCCCACCGCGGCCGGCGGCGGGCCGGTCAGTCACGCGATCTTCCGCTTGGCCCGTCTGCACCGCATGCTCGCCGGACAGCTGCTGCGCCGTATCGGCCTGCATCCGGGCCAGGAGCTGGTCATGATGCATCTGTGGGAGCTCGGCCCGCAGCGGCAGACCGACCTGGTGCGGCTGCTGGACTCCGACGCCGCCACCATGACCCGCACCGTCCGGCGCCTGGAGCAGGCGGGTTTCGTCCGCCGCAGCCCCTCGCCCACCGACAAGCGCGCGACGATCGTCGAACCCACGGTGGCCAGCCAAGCCCTGCGCCACGAGGTCGAGCGGATCTGGAGCCGGCTTGAGGACATGTCGACGGCGGGCCTCTCCGACGACGAGAGCGCCGCGGCCCTGCGCACCCTGGAGCGCCTGGAGGGCAACCTCGCCCAGGCCGTGACCGACTCCGCGGGGGCGGCGGAGACGAGGCGTTGACACCAGCTTTTGGGAGCGCCGTCAATCGTCCGTGATGACCACCTTCCCGAAGTGCCCCCGCCCCGCGAAGTACCGGTACGCGGCGGGCGCCTCGGCGAACGGAAAGGCGCGGTCGACGACGGGGCGCAGCCGGTGGTGCTCGATCGCGCGGTTCATCCGCTCGAACATCTCCCGGCTGCCCACGAACATCCCCTGCAGCGTGACGCCCTTGAGCAGTACGGCGGCCGGGTCGGCCCCGCCGTCCCGGGACAGTACGCCGATGAGGCTGATCCGCCCGCCGACGCGTACGGCCTCCAGCGACTGCGGCAGGGTGCCCGCGCCGCCCACCTCCACGACGTGGTCGACCCCGCCGCCGGTCGCCTCGGCCACCACGCGGCCCCAGTCGGGGGTGCGGGCGTAGTTGACGCCGTCGGTGGCGCCGAGCGAGCGCAGTCGCTCCAGCTTGGTGTCGTCGCTGGAGGTGGCGAGCACCCTCGCCCCGCCGAGTGCGGCGAACTGCAGGGCGAACAGCGACACTCCGCCGCTGCCCAGGGTCAGCACCGTCTGGCCGGGGGTGAGCCCACCGGTGACCGCCACCGCGTGCCATGCGGTCACCGCGGCGCACGGCAGCGTCGCGGTCTCGGCGAAGTCCAGATGCGCGGGGGCGGCGACCAGGGCCTCCTGGTCGAAGAGGACGTACTCCGCGAGCACCCCGTCCGCCGGGCCGCCCAGCGCGCCCGCCGTCTTCCGCGCGGCGGGCGGCCCGGAGAGCCAGCCGGGCATGAAGATCCCGGCGACGCGGTCGCCCTCCCGCCACCGGGTGACCTCGGAACCGGCGTCCACGACCTCGCCCGCGCCGTCGGACAGCGGTACGACATCGGGCTTCAGGGCACGTCCGTACGTGTCCGACGCGATCATCAAGTCCCGGTAGTTGAGCGACCAGGCCCGCATCCGGACCAGCACCTCACGCGGCCCGGGGGCGGGCACCTCGCGCTCGTCCAGCCGGAGGGCGTCCACGCCGGTGAGGCGCGGCAGGTGGTAGTAGCGCGTCTTCATCACACCGTTCCTCTTCTCACGCGTTCCTCTTCTCACGCGGTCCGCGGGATCGGGACGGCCTGGCCGCTGACCCGCGCCCGGGGGTCGTCGGGCGTGACGTCGAGCAGGAGGTCGCTGGGGCGGCCCATGTCCTCGCCCTGGCGGATACGGACCCGGGTCTGGCCGCCGACCAGGCCGAGTACCCGCAGATAGCCGCCGAAGGCGGCGGCCGCGGCGCCGGTGGCCGGGTCCTCGACCACCCCGCCGACGGGGAACGGATCGCGGGCGTGGAAGACGAACCTGTCCGTGGAGCCCTCGCCCTCCGCCGTCTCGCGCCACACCAGATGCACCGTCGTCCAGCCGCGCCGCCGCATCACCGCATCGAGCGCGTCGAAGTCGTAGTCGAGGTCCGCCAGCCGCTCGCGGGTGGCGGCGGCGAGGACGAGGTGGTCGTTGCCCGCGAAGGCGACATGCGGGGGCAGGGCCGGGTCCAGGTCGTCCGCGGACCAACCCAGCGCCGCCAGCGTCGGCTCGAGCTCCGTGCCCGGGTCGGCGGGGCGCGAGCGCGTGGGAACGCTGGTGAGCGTGGCGCGGGGCGGGCCGTCGCCGTCGGCCGTGGTCTCGACGCGGATCTCGCCCGAGGCCGTGTCGAAGACCAGCTCACCCGGGCCGTCACGCTCGGCGAGGGCCACGGCCGTGGCGATCGTGGCGTGTCCGCAGAACGCGACCTCGGCGAGCGGGCTGAAGTACCGCAGCCGGTAGCGGCGCGCGGTCTCGTCCCGTTCGGTGATGAACGCGGTCTCCGAGTAGCCGATCCGCGCGGCGATGGCGGTCATGGCCGCGTCGTCGTCCGCGACGGCCGCGGCGTCGCGGACCACACCGGCGGGATTGCCGCCGTCGGGCCGGGTGGTGAAGGCGGAGTAGCGCAGAACGTCGACACCCGGGGTGGAGGCGGTGGACGCGGTGGACGTCGTGGGCGCGGTGCGCCTGGTGGATGTGGCGGACGTGCTGGCGGACGTGGTGGCGGACGCGGTGGGTTCGGTGGGTGCGGTCATGCCGTCCACGGTTCCACCGCCCCCGGTATCGCGTCCAACGATTCCTTTCGCTGGAGTCAATCGAGAAACCCAATGAGAGCAGGTCGGAGGCCATCTATCCTGACCCTCGTGGACACACGACTCCTGAAGACGTTCGCGGCCCTGGCGAGAACCGGCAGCTTCACCGCGACCGCCACCGAGCTCCATCTCGCCCAGTCCACCGTCACCGTCCAGATACGCACCCTGGAACGGGAACTGGGCACCCGCCTCTTCGACCGGCTGCCCTCAGGCGCCCTGCCGACCAGCGCCGGACGCCGATTGCTGACGGAGGCCGAGGAGGTCCTGGACGCCGAGGCCCGGCTGCGCACGGTGGCGGCGGCCGGAAACGGCGACGGCGCGGTGGAGGGCCCGGTGGCCCTCGGCGCGGGCGAGTCGCTGTGCGCCTCGCACCTCCCCCGCGTGATCGCCTCGCTGCGCCGCAGCCACCCCGGTATCGACGTCCACCTCCACCCCGCGGGCAGCGCGGCGGCCGTCGAGGGGCTGCGTACGGGACGGCTCGACCTCGTCCTCCTCCTCGAACAGGACGTGGCCGACGCCGACCTGGTGGCCCGCCCCATCGCCCGCGAACCCCTTGTCTACGTCGCCGCCCCCGGCGACCCGCTGGCCGGACGTGAGGCGGGCTGGGACGAACTGGCCGGGCAGAGCTTCTTCGTCCACGAACAGGGCTGCTCCTACAGCGACCACCTCGTCCGCACCCTCCTCACCCTCCCCGGCCCGGCGCCGCGCCTCACCCGCTTCGGCAGCATCGAGGCCGCCCGCGCCTGCGTCGCCGCGGGCCTCGGCCTGACGCTGCTCCCCCGCGCCACGGTGGAACGCCAGCTCGCCGAGGGCTACCTCGCCGAGGTCCACGGCCCGGCCATCCCCCCGGTGCCCGTCCAGCTCACCCGCCACCGCCGCCGCTGGACCAGCCCGGCGGCGCGGGCGGTGGCGGACGAGCTGACGCGGCTGCTGGCGGCGTGAGCCGTGCGTCAGACGACCGCCGGACGAGGCGGGCCGTACGTCAGACCAGCGTGACGCCGTCGTGGGCGCGGATCGCCGGTGGGGTGGCGGTGTCCAGGGCGTCCAGGACGCGCACGGCGTACGCCTCGTCGGCCAGATCGGGGACCTCGGCGCGGGTGGCCCAGCGCCAGGCGCGGGTGCGGGGGCCGGTGGCGGGGGTGCCGTCGAGGGCCTCGCAGCGGAAGACGAGGGAGACGGTGAGGTCGGTCATGTCCTTGTAGACCCCGGTGAGCGCGGCCGGGAGCGCGATCTTGACGCCCGTCTCCTCGAGGATCTCGCGCTGCAGGGCGTCCGGGATGGTGGCGTCGGGGTCGAGCGCACCGCCCGGCGGCTCCCAGGTGCTGCCGTCGCGCCGCTTGATCAGCAGCGCCCGGCCGCGCTCGTCCACGATGACTCCGGCGACGCTGACGCGGTGCGGGCGGTCAGTGGTCACGTTTCCTCGGCCCTCTCGGCTGGCTGGGGTTTCTCACGGTAGCAACGCCCGGACAGGGCCGGGGCACCTACGGGGTGTCCGGCACGTGGCATGCGGCCCGTCCAGGGGGCACCTCCCAGCGGTAGCTGGGGGAGATTGAGGACACGCCCGAAGGGCGTCCGGGGTTTGGGGCGGAGCCCCAGTCGAGGGAAGGGGCGGGGAGGGGAAAGCAGCCCGCGCAGGCGTCACGACCCGCCGGACACCCCCTAACGAACCTCGACCGCGCCGTCGTCCGCCCCACCCCGCCGCTTCGGCTCGCCCTGCCGCTTGGCCTCGCCCTCGGCGCCCGGGGCGCCCATGTTGCGCCGTACCGCGTCCAGGATGGTCAGCCCCTGGCCGACCAGGCCCGCCGCGATCTCGCCCAGCCCGTCCGCCCCGTTGAGGACGTTGACGTTCGCCCCGGAGAGCCCGGAGGCGGCCTCCTTGACGATCTGCGGCAGTTGGTCGATCAGCATGCGGTCGAGCGCGACCCGACCGTGTGAGGCCGCCGCCTCCGCCTGGATCTTCATCCGCTCCGCCTCGGCCAGCGCCACCACCCGGATCCGCTCGGCCTCCGCCTCCGCCGGTTTCACGATCTCGGCCACCAGCTGCTGTTGCCGCAGATCGGCCGCCCGCTGGGCCAACTCCGTGCGTGCGGACAGCACCTCCTGCTGTGCGTGCGCCTCCGCCAGCGGTCCGGCCTGGGCGGCCTGCGCCTGGGCGCGGTCCACCTCGGCGTTGTACTGGGCCTGCACCACCGCCGTCTGCCGCGCGTACTCGGCCTGGTTGCGCGCCGCCTCCTGCTCCGCCTCGGCCGACGCCTGGCTGGCCTGCGCCTGGGCGATCTGGGCCTGCCGCTGGATGGCGGCCTTGTGCGGGGCGGACATCGCGTCGATATAGCCGGTGTCGCCGTCGTCGATCGACTGGATCTGCAACGAGTCCACGATCAGACCGATCTTCGCCATCTCCGCCTTGGAGGTGTCCAGCACCTCGGTGGCCAGCTTCTGCCGCTCGGTGATGAGCTCCTCGACCGTCATCGAGCCGATGATGGACCGCAGATGACCCGCGAAGATCCGCCCTGTCAGCACCGCCATCTGCTCCTGGTCGGAGAGGAACCGCTGCCCCGCGTTGACGATGGACTCGGTGTCATTGCCCACCTTGAACGCGATCACCGCGCGCACCGTCAGCGTGATGCCCTGCCGGCTGACGCACTTCTCCGCGACCTCGGCCTCACACATCGCCAGCGTCAGGAAGCGGACCTTGCGGAAGACCGGGAGCACGAACTTGCCGTGCCCGGTCACCACGCGAAACGGCGCACCCCCATGTCCACGCCTGCCACCCGAGATCAGCATCGCCTGGTCGGGTGCGGGCACGCGGTAACCGAACATCCTTCGTCTCCTCAACCGGCGCCGCCGGCCCCGCCGGACGACGCGTTCAATGGATCGGTCCACTCGATGACGTCGACCTGGCGGGAGCCGCGGAAGTCGATCACGAGGACGGACGCGCCTTGCGGCAGCGGGTCGGAGGACCAGGCGAGGAACGTCTCCGAGCCGCCTCTGACGCGCACCAGGACCTCGCCGGGACCACTGGCACCACGGGTGCCGAGAAGCAGCACCCCGGTGCGACCGATCACAGGATCATCCGGTGTCATGCGGCAGCCGCCCCCCGTAGTTCCGCTGCTGAAATCCGACGTTAGACCGTTTTCCCGGCGCCGGATACGGTTGTGCGCAGCGGGGATCGGGTGAACCGCCACCCGCGGGGGCGGCCGCTACGAGGTGGCGTCCTTGGCGTCGGTGTCCTTGGAGCCGTCGGCTTCGTCGGCCTTGCTCTCGGCCTCAGTCTCGGCCTCGGCCCCGGCGTCCTTCGAGTCCTCGAAATACGCGTCGAGTACCGCGTCCAGCTCCGCCGTCCATTCCTTGAGGAGCTTGCGGGCCGGTGCCTCGACATCGGCGGTGTACCAGCGCCGGTTGGTCGTATAGACGGTGATCCCGAAGCGCTTGCCGAACCGCGGGGTGTCGACCTCCACCGCGCCGATCTCGTCCCACCCGAACTCGGCCTTCTCGCCGTCGAGTTCGAATACGACCCCTCGGCGCCCGGCTCGTATCGCACCGCGCCGGTCGGATACCTCGAAAACGGCCCCGCCGTCCGTGTCCTCGTCCTCGTCCGCGTCCTCCTTCTCGTCGTCGTCCGCTTCCCCATCGGACGCGACGACGTCCTTCGACGCGTCGGCTTCGCCGTCGGACTCCGCCTCGGCCTCGACGCCCTCTTCCTCGTCGAGCTCCGGCTCGTCCTCGGCGGTGACTTCCTCCGGCGGCTGCTCCGCCGCTGCCTTGTCCGGGGCGTCCTCCTCCTTATCGGCAGGGCGCGGGGACGTCAGGCCGGGGATATACCCCGGATCCGTCCCGGCGGTGTGCATGGGCGGGATGATCGGTCCAGTGCTCTGCTCCACGGCCGGAAGTATTGCCGATAAACCTGTGCCGACGACAGGCAACCCGGGGGCCAATCAAGCAGACACAGGAAAGCCGCAGGTTACGCGGAGCCGATTTCGGCGCGGGCCGCAGCGGTGACCCGGGAGGCACGCCCCTTTACTGTACCTTTACTATGGGTGTGGGGACACTTGACCTACTAGGGGGTGTCCGGCGGATCTTTCCCCTCCCCGCCCCTTCCCGCAGCATCGATATGCGGCTCCGCCGCGTGGCAGGGGCTCCGCCCCAGGCCCCCCGGGGG
>NZ_JBHYVB010000090.1:0-42572 GCF_042750115.1 Streptomyces sp. NPDC059455 | reverse complement strand
CCCCGGGGCCTGGGGCGGGAGCCCCGCCTTCCAGCCCCTCCGGCGATTGAGGAGCGGGGCCTGGGGCCGAGCCCCAGTTGTGGGAAGGGGCGGGGAGGGGAAAGCATCGATTTGCGGCTCCGCCGCGCGGCCCGCCGCAGGCGTCAGAGCCCGGCGGACGCCCCCTCGTTCGGCCAGCGGCTCAGCCCTTGGGAAGGCTCGGCGCCGCGCAACCGTGGTGTTCGGCCGAGGCGGCGGCGAACGCCGCCAGGGCGGCGCGTTCGTAGGCGAGGTCGGGGCGGCGGCGGGTCTCGCCGTCGGCGGCGTCGGCGCGGATGAGGTAGAGGGCGGACTCGGCGCCGCGCGGGCAGGTGGCACCGGCCCAGTAGGCGCTCTGGCCGAGCCGCCCGGCGGGCTTCTCGGCGGGGGTCACGTTCTCGTAGTCGTAGTCCCGGGTGTACTGGGAGCGGGCGTCCTCCGCGTACGGGCCGTAGTACGCCTCCAGCCGGTACAGCGGTGAGCCGTCCCGGGTGCCGAGGACGCAGCTCTCGCGCGGTGCCCGGTCACGGGCGGTCTCGCGGGCGGTGGAGACGGCGGAGCGGGAGGCGGTGGGGACGGCCGCGCAGGTGCCCTTGGCGCCGAGCAGCGGTTCGTACTCGTCCGCGTTCACCGGCAGGCCGACGGTGCGGACCGGCTTGCCCAGGCGCGCGCCGCAGCCCCAGTGGTCATTCGCCGCCTCGGCGGTCGCGGTGGCGGTGCGGACGAAGTCGGGGCGGACGGCGGGGTCGTCGAGGGTGGCGGCGCCGCGCAGCGCGGTCTCGACGGTGATCAGCAGACTGTCGCCGCGCCGGGCGCAGTCGAGCAGCACGGCGGTGGTGGCCGTGCCGTCCTCGGCGTCGTCCAGCCGTGCGGTGTCGGTGGCGAACAGGCCGGACCAGCCGTGGCCGAGGGGGACGGGGAGCGTGCGGCGGGCGGGTACGGCGGTGTAGAGGTCGTCGTACCCGTACTCGGCGCGGGGGCGGGGCGAGCCCGCGATGGAGACGGCGATATGGCCGGTGTCCTCGGCGGTGACACGGCAGTGGACGGAGAGGGAGTTGGCCCGCTTGGCGCCGCTCTCGTCGCTGTTGGCGCTCTTGGCGCTCTTGGCGCTCTCGCCGCTCTTGGCGCCCTTGGCGGCGCTGCCGGCCTTCTTGCCGAAGGAGCCCTCGGTGCGGTTCGTGACGTCCAGTTCGGTGTCGTCGCCGAGCACCGAGCGGACCTCGCCCACCGGAAGCACTCCGTCGCAGGCCCCCTCCAGCGCCCGGTCCTCGCTGCCCACGAACCAGACGAACGCCCCGGTGAGGGCGGCCAGCGCCACCGCGACGGCCACCAGGGCGCGGATCCGGCGGCGGGTGAGTGCGGGTCGGGTCAGTGCCACTGCTCGACCTCCCCGAGCACCTTGGTGTCGCGGCACTTCGCGGACGCGGGCCAGCCGTCGTCGGCGTCGAGATAGCGGTCCAGGACCGTACGCGCGGCGGTGGAGAGCCTGGCGCGGTCCTTGCTGCCGATGACGGCCGTCTCACCGTCCTCGAGCCGGATCTCGGGGAGCACGGCGACCCGGTGGTAGGTGGTGCGGCCACCGCACACCGACTGGGCCCACAGGGCGAGTTGGGGCCGTCCGGCGTAGGCGGAGACGCGGTCCTCCTGCCGGGTGTCAGCGCCCGCGTCCGTCTCGGAGTCCGTCTCGGAACCGGCCTCGGAGGGGCGCTTGTCGTCCTCCGCTCCCCACCCGGGCACATGGCCCTCGCGTTCGTAGGAGTCGTACGCCGACCGGCCGAGGATCCCCGACCAGCTGGCCGCCTCGACCTCGGTGACCCGCCACTGCTTCGGGCGCGGGCGCTCACCGGCGTTCTTCTCCGCGTCCCACTCCCCGGCACAGGCGCTCAGGCCGGTGGACTCCTGGAGATCGCCGAGGGTGGTCCAGGAGCCGGAGGCGACACCGGGGAGCGAGGAGCCGTCGATCCACTCGCATTTGCGCAGGCCCTGGCCGGGCGCGCCATGGGTCTCGTCCGTGTCCACCACGGCGGTGGGCGTCGTGAGCGGGCCGGAGCCGCAGTGCTGGGCCTTGGTGAGGGCGTTGGCCACGTGTACGGCGGTACGGAAGCCGAGGAGCGCGGCGGCGCGGTCCGGCTTGCCGCTGCCCGCCGTCGCCTCGTCGTCCTCGTCGGCCTCGCTGGCCTTGCCGGGCTCGTCCGCCGAGTCGGTCCCGTCAGTCCCGTCAGTCCCGTCAGTCACCCGGGCCGTCACATACAGATCGGTCGTGGGCCGGACCCGGCCGCCGAGCCCGCCCAGGCAGTCGGCCACCAGCCAGGCGCCCCGCTTCCCGTACTGGCCGGTGGTGCCCGGCGCCACGAACGTGCCACGGCCACCGGCCGGTTCGAGGAGGTCCCGGGTCTCGACGGCCTCGGGCACATCGGAGACCAGCGCCTCGGCGTGGACCGTGACCCCGTATCCGTCGCCCCACGACAGGGAGCAGTCCAGCAACGAGCGGCTCTCCTGGCCGGGGGCGAGCATCGTGCCGTGCTCTCTGAGCTCGCCCGGCCGCTCGTCACGCACCAGCCGTTCGAGGTCCCCGTACGGCAGGGTGCCGTCGCACGCCTTCCTCAACTGGGCCCGGTTGGCGGCGAGATGGCCGCCGCCGCTGTCCCGGGTCACGAGGACGGCCCCCGCGATCCCCACGACCGCCATCAGCACGACAAGGGGCGTGCGGCGCTGCCACACACGGCCCCATAAACCACGCATCCCGCCCTTAACTCCTTACATCCCCTGACCAGTTCCCCCCTTGATCAGGCGGGGACAGTATCAGAGGGCCGGGACCACGGCGGCGGCGCGGGCTACCCCTTCGTGCCCGACGGCCGCCCCTTCGCCCCGGAGCCCACCGGGTCGAAGCGGAAGACCTGCCCCGGGGCGTCGGACCGGCACGGCAGCTGGACCACATGGGCCCAGCGCCGGGTGGTGCCGCCGGGCAGCGCCAGACACTGGTCGGTGTGCGCGGGCCGCAGCCGGAACCCCTCGGCGGGCCGGTCGACGGCCTCCAGCCGGAACTCCTCGCCCGCTCCCCGGCTCTCGCAGTAGTCGTCGCCCAGCCAGGCGCCCTCGGCCTTGCTCTGGCCCATGATCCCGGAGCAGCCGGGGCCGTGCTCGGGGTGCAGGGTGGCGATCTGCCACAGCCCGTCGTCCAGGCGCTTGAGCGAGAACGAGGGGAAGACCTCCGCGCACGGCACCTGATAGACCCAGGAGGTCTTATCCGTCCGGCGTTCGGACAGACACAGCGAGGAGTGGACGGCCCGGATCCGGTACTTCCCGGGCGCGGGCGTGGGCGCCGAGTCGTCCGGGGAGACCGCCACGGACCCGCCCTTGTCGTCCCGTCCGCCGGGCCCTTCGCCCCCGCCCTCGTCGTCGTGCGCCCGCCAGACGAGCACGGCGGCGACGGCGGCCACGACGACCGTCAGCCCGAGCGCGGCGCTCAGCATCGGCATCCGTAAGCGCCGGGCGCCCGCCTCGGGCGTACGGGAGGAGGAGAGGCCGGTCGACGGTGCGGGCTCATCACTTTCACCACGCTCACCACTCTCGACCGGCTCGACCCGCTCGACCCGCTCGACCGGCTCGATCTCGGTGACGCCGGCGGCACGGGCCGCGAGGTCCTTACGGACGGCCAGCCACACGGTGAGCTCCGCGGGCCCCACCCCACAGGCCCGCACGAAGGCCGCGACCAGCTCCTCGCGGGGCAGCGTGGCGCGCCCGAGCATATTGGCGACCGTGCTGCGCGGCAGTACGTCCCCGACCGCGTCGGCCCGCGTGGTCAGCTCCCGGTAGGTCAGCCGGGACCAGTCCTTGAGCGCCTGCAGCGCGGCGATGAACTCCCCCGGGCTCCGCGCCCCCTGTGGATCCGGTGCTCTGTCCGCCTCGGCCATCTGTGGTTGTCTCCCCCGCCGTTGTGTCCCGGCCCTGTCCGGGACTGCTCCGGAACATGTCCCGGACAGGGGACAGCCTTGTTCACTCCGGCCGTTCGTTCAAGGCTGAACCTCGCCAACAGCGCACGGCCGCGGCGGTCTTGATCTTCCACGGGGGGATGATCAAGACCGCCGCGGCCGACGAGGACGAGAGACGTAGACGAGAAGGAGACGAGAGACGGGAAAGAGAGAGCCGGAGGCCGTGGCGGGTCAGAAGACCGACTCGGCCTCGTCCATCCGGTCCACCGGCACGGTCTTGAGCTCGGTGACCGCGTTGGCGATCGGCACCATCGTGATGTCCGTGCCGCGCAGCGCGGTCATCATGCCGAAGTCGCCCCGGTGCGCCGCCTCGACGGCGTGCCAGCCGAAGCGGGTGGCCAGCACACGGTCGTACGCGGTGGGCGTGCCGCCGCGCTGCACATGCCCCAGGATGACCGGGCGGGCCTCCTTGCCCAGGCGCCGCTCCAGCTCGGCCGCGAGGCGGTTGCCGATCCCGGTGAACCGCTCATGGCCGTACTGGTCGATCTCGCCCTTCTGGTACTCCATGGAGCCCTCGGCCGGGTGCGCGCCCTCGGCGACGCAGATGACGGCGAACTTCTTGCCGCGGGCGAACCGCTCCTCGACCATCTTCACCAGCCCGTCGATCTCGAAGGGCCGCTCCGGCAGGCAGATGCCGTGGGCGCCGCCGGCCATCCCGGACTCCAGCGCGATCCAGCCCGCGTGGCGCCCCATGACCTCGACGACCATCACCCGCTGATGGGATTCGGCGGTGGTCTTCAGCCGGTCCATGGCCTCGGTGGCGACGCCGACGGCGGTGTCGAAGCCGAAGGTGCGGTCGGTGGAGGAGATGTCGTTGTCGATCGTCTTGGGGACGCCGACGATCGGCAGCCCGGCGTCGGAGAGCATCCGCGCCGCGGTGAGGGTGCCCTCGCCGCCGATCGGGATCAGCACATCTATCCCGTAGTCGCGGGCGTGGTCCTTCGAGGTCTCGCACGCCTCGCGCAGCCGGGCGCGCTCCAGGCGGGAGGAACCGAGGATGGTGCCGCCGCGGGCGAGGATGCCGCTGACGGCGTCGAGGTCGAGCTTGCGGTGACGGCCGTCGAGGAGCCCCTTGAAACCGTCCTCGAATCCGATCACCTCGTCTCCGTGGCCGGCGACCGCGCGGTGCACCACCGACCGGATCACAGCGTTGAGACCGGGGCAGTCGCCGCCTGCGGTGAGAACTCCGATGCGCATCGTGCTGTGTCTCCTGCTCCCTACGGGTAGATGTGAGCCAGTCCGATTGTTTCATGGGCGGGGTGGTGCTGTATCCCCCGAGCAACAAGCGCCTTAATCACGGTCGCAGGTATTGTCAAGAGGACTGGGCCGGTCAATGTGGCCAATTTGTGTCCGATGGGCGCACATAACGAAAACACCGACGAACGCCAGAGGAACGGAGAGCACGCGTGACACGCAGCGTGTACGTGACCGGAGTCGAGCGTGGCGACGGACGCCAGGTCGTGGAGCTGGGAGTCATGGAGCTCCTGACCCGCCATGTCGACCGGGTCGGCGTCTTCCGCCCGCTGGTGCACGACGACCCCGACCGCCTCTTCGACCTGCTGCGGGCGCGCTACCGGCTCGGCCAGTCGCCGGAGTCCGTCTTCGGCATGCGTTACGAGGACGCGGCCACGCTCCAGGCCGAGCGGGGCACCGACGAGCTGGTCTCGCAGCTGGTCGGCCGCTTCCACGAGGTGGCCGACGCGTATGACTACGTCCTGGTGCTGGGCAGCGACTACGCGGCCACCAGCCTCCCCGACGAGCTGGGGCTGAACGCACGGCTGGCCAATGAGTTCGGCGCCTCGGTGATCACGGTGGTCGGCGGACAGCAGCAGACCGCCGAGTCGGCCGGCGCCGAGGCCCACAACGCCTACCGCGCCTATGAGGGGCGGGGCTGCGACGTGGTCGCGGTGGTCGTCAACCGGGTGGCACCCGGGGACCGCGCGGCCATCGCCGACCGGCTGGCCGCCAAGCTGCCGGTCCCCAGCTATGTGCTGCCCGAGGACGGGTCGCTGTCGGCGCCCACCGTCTCCCAGATCGTCCGCACCCTGGGCGCCGAGGTGCTGCTCGGCGATCACACCGGGCTCTCCCGGGATGTGCGGGACTTCGTCTTCGGCGGCGCGATGCTGCCGAGCTTCCTGCCCGCGCTGACCGAGGGCTGCCTGGTGGTGACGCCCGGGGACCGCGCCGACCTGATCGTCGGCGCGCTCGCCGCGCACAGCGCGGGCGCCCCGCCGATCGCCGGGGTGCTGCTCACCCTGGACGAGCGGCCGGGTCCCGACATCCTGGCGCTGGCCTCACGGCTGGCCCCGGGGACGCCGGTGGTGTCGGTGGCGGGCGGGTCCTTCCCGACGGCGGCCGAGCTGTTCGCCATCGAGGGCAAGCTCACGGCGAGCGCGCCGCGCAAGGCGGAGACCGCGCTGGGCCTCTTCGAGCGGCATGTGGACACCGCGGCGCTGACCGAGCGCATCTCGGTGGGCCGCTCCGGCCGGGTCACCCCGATGATGTTCGAGCGCGAGCTGATCGAGCGGTCCCGGTCGAACCGCCGCCGGGTGGTGCTGCCCGAGGGCGCGGAGGAGCGGGTGCTGCGCGCCGCCGACGTACTGCTCCGCCGCGATGTGTGCGATCTCACACTGCTGGGCGAGGAGGAGCCGATCCGCAAGCGCGCCGCCGAGCTCGGCATCCAGCTCGCCGAGGCGCAGATCATCGACCCGCAGACCTCCCCGCTGCGGGAGCGCTTCGCGGAGGGCTACGCGAAGCTGCGCGCCCACAAGGGCGTCTCCTACGAGCTGGCGTACGACGTGGTGGCCGACGTGTCGTACTTCGGCACCCTGATGGTCCAGGAGGGGCTGGCCGACGGCATGGTCTCCGGCGCGGTGCACTCCACCGCCGCCACCATCCGGCCCGCCTTCGAGATCATCAAGACCGCCCCGGGCGCCCAGATCGTCTCCTCGGTCTTCTTCATGTGCCTGGCCGACCGGGTGCTGGTGTACGGCGACTGCGCGGTCAACCCCGACCCGGGCGCCGAGCAGCTCGCGGACATCGCCATCCAGTCGGCGACGACGGCCGCCCAGTTCGGGGTGGAGCCGAGGATCGCGATGCTGTCGTACTCCACCGGCACCTCCGGCTCCGGCGCGGACGTGGACAAGGTCCGCAAGGCGACCGAGCTGGTCCGCGAGCGGCGCCCGGATCTGCTGGTCGAGGGCCCGATCCAGTACGACGCGGCGGTGGACGCCGCGGTGGCGGCGACCAAGCTGCCCGAGTCCGAGGTGGCGGGCAGGGCCACCGTGCTGATCTTCCCGGACCTGAACACCGGCAACAACACCTACAAGGCCGTGCAGCGCTCGGCGGGCGCCGTCGCGGTCGGCCCGGTGCTCCAGGGCCTGCGCAAGCCGGTGAACGACCTGTCCCGCGGGGCACTCGTGCAGGACATCGTCAACACCGTCTCGATCACCGCCATCCAGGCCCAGTCCCCGGCGACCGCCACCTCCCCGACGTCCCCGGCGTCCCCGACACAGAAGGCGCACTCCGCGTGAACGGCTCCCGAGTCCTCGTCCTCAACTCCGGCTCCTCGTCCGTGAAGTACCAGCTGCTGGACATGGCCGACGGCTCCCGTCCGGCCTCCGGCATCGTGGAGCGGATCGGTGAGGGCCCCGTCGCCGACCACTCGGCGGCCCTCAAGCAGGTGGCCGACGAGCTGGCCGCCAAGGGCCTGGGCCTCGACTCGCCCGAGCTGGCGGCGGTCGGCCACCGGGTGGTGCACGGCGGCACCCGGTTCACCGAGCCGACCCTGATCACCGACGAGGTGGTCGAGGAGATCGAGAAGCTGATCCCGCTGGCCCCGCTGCACAACCCGGCCAATGTCACCGGGATCAAGGTGGCCCGCGCGCTGCGCCCGGATCTGCCGCAGGTCGCGGTCTTCGACACGGCGTTCCACTCGACCATCCCGGAGGCGGCGGCGCGCTACGCGATCGACGTGGCGACCGCCGACCGCTGGGGGGTGCGGCGCTACGGCTTCCACGGCACCTCGCACGCGTATGTCTCCCGGGCCACCGCGGAACTGCTGGGCAAGGAGCCCGCGGAGGTCAACACGATCGTGCTGCACCTGGGCAACGGGGCCAGCGCCTCGGCGGTGCGCGGCGGTGTGTGCGTGGAGACCTCGATGGGGCTGACGCCGTTGGAGGGCCTGGTGATGGGTACCCGTTCCGGGGACATCGACCCAGCGGCGATCTTCCATCTGTCCCGGGTGGGCGGCATGTCGACCGATGAGATCGACACGCTGCTCAACAAGCGCAGCGGGCTGGCCGGGCTGTGCGGGGACAACGACATGCGCGAGATCGGCCGCCGGATGGGCGAGGGCGACCGGGCCGCCCAGCTCGCCTTCGACATCTACATCCACCGACTGCGGAAGTATGTGGGCGCGTACACCGCGGTGCTCGGACGGGTGGACGCCATCGCGTTCACCGCCGGTGTGGGGGAGAACTCCGCGGCGGTACGGGAGGCGGCGATGCGCGGCCTCACCGCGTTCGGCATCGAGGTGGACGGCGTCCGCAACGCGCTGCGCTCCGCCACGGCGCGGCTGATCTCCACGGAGGCCAGCCGGGTCGCGGTGGCCGTGGTGCCCACCGATGAGGAGCTGGAGATCGCCAGCCAGACGTTCGACCTGGTCAGCGCCTAGGCTCCGGTTCCGCTCCGCTGTGCCCTTGATTGAAATATTCCGCTCCGAAACAAACCCGATAGGATCTGCCTCATGCGCCGTTCCAAAATCGTCTGCACTCTGGGCCCCGCCGTCGACTCCTACGACCAGCTGAAGTCCCTGATCGAGGCCGGGATGAACGTGGCCCGGTTCAACATGAGCCACGGAAGCCACCCGGAGCACGAGGA
The DNA here is from genome assembly GCF_042750115.1 of Streptomyces sp. NPDC059455. Lineage (NCBI taxonomy): Bacteria > Bacillati > Actinomycetota > Actinomycetes > Kitasatosporales > Streptomycetaceae > Streptomyces > Streptomyces sp. NPDC059455. The sequence continues at coordinate 33,681 of NZ_JBHYVB010000090.1, read as the reverse complement.
GCGGTACCACCGCGTCCGCAAGGCTTCCGAGGAGACCGGGCACGCGGTCGGCGTCCTCGCCGACCTCCAGGGCCCCAAGATCCGTCTGGAGACCTTCAAGGACGGACCGGTGGAACTGGTCCGCGGGGATGAGTTCATCATCACCACCGAGGACGTGGACGGTGACCGGACCATCTGCGGCACCACCTACAAGGGGCTGCCGGGCGACGTCTCCAAGGGCGACCAGGTCCTGATCAACGACGGCAATGTCGAGCTGCGGGTCACCGCCGTCGAGGGCTCCCGGGTACGGACCATCGTCATCGAGGGCGGGGTGATCTCCGACCACAAGGGGATCAACCTGCCGGGTGCGGCGGTCAATGTGCCCGCGCTGTCCGAGAAGGACATCGAGGACCTGAAGTTCGCCCTGCGGATGGGCTGCGACATGGTCGCCCTCTCCTTCGTCCGGGACGCGTCCGACGTCCGGGACGTCCACCGCGTCATGGACGAGGTGGGCCGCCGGGTGCCGGTGATCGCCAAGGTGGAGAAGCCGCAGGCGGTCGCCAACATGACCGATGTCGTCGCGGCCTTCGACGGGGTGATGGTGGCCCGTGGTGACCTCGCGGTGGAGTATCCGCTGGAGAAGGTCCCGATGGTGCAGAAGCGGCTGATCGAGCTCTGCCGCCGCAACGCCAAGCCGGTGATCGTCGCGACCCAGATGATGGAGTCGATGATCACCAACTCCCGGCCGACCCGCGCCGAGGCGTCCGATGTCGCCAACGCGATCCTGGACGGCGCCGACGCGGTGATGCTCTCCGCCGAGTCCTCGGTCGGCTCGTACCCGATCGAGACGGTCAAGGTGATGTCCCGGATCGTCGAGGCCGCCGAGCAGGAGCTGCTCTCACGCGGTCTCCAGCCGCTGGTGCCCGGCAAGAAGCCGCGCACCCAGGGCGGTTCGGTGGCGCGTGCGGCGTGCGAGATCGCCGACTTCCTGGGCGCCAAGTCGCTGGTGGCGTTCACCCAGTCCGGTGACACCGCCCGCCGGCTGTCCCGCTACCGCGCCCAGCAGCCGATCGTGGCCTTCACCACCGACGCGTCCACCCGCAACCAGCTCACGCTGAGCTGGGGCGTGGAGTCCTACGTGGTGCCGTATGTCGAGCACACCGACGCGATGGTCGACCTGGTGGACGCCGAGCTGCTGAAGCTGGGCCGCTACTCCGAGGGCGACACCATGATCATGACCGCCGGTTCGCCCCCCGGCGTCCCCGGCACCACCAACATGGTCCGGGTCCACCACCTGGGCGGCGCGAGCGAGTAGCGCCGAACGCCCCGTAACGCGACCGTGGGGGCCCCCGCGCGCGCGGGGGGGGGGGCCCCCGGGGGGGGGGGCGGGGGGGGGGCGCGGGGGGGGGGGCCCCCGGGGGGGGCGCGCCGGGGGCCGCCCCCCCCCCCCCCCCCCACGCCCCGCGGCGCCCCGCCGCGCGGTGGGGGGGGGGCCCCCCCGCTCGTTTCCCTCCTCGCGGAGGGGCGTGCGGCTCCCGAACGGGTCGGCGGGGCGCGGGATCACTCCCCGGTCTTGAACAGATGCATACCCGGTACGGTCAGCGTGCCGCCGAACTGGCCGGCCTGCGTGACCGTGACATCGGTGAAGAACACCTCGGGGATGTTGACCGGCGGCGGGCTCTTGGGGCTGAAGGTGATCGGGATGAGCCCCAGCAGGTTCCCCTTCAGCTCCTCGGTGTACATGGTCACCGTGCCGTCGCGAATGGTCGAGGTGGACCCCTCGCGCGCCTGCACATGCGTGGTGGTCCCGGCCGGGCCCACCACCAGCTGGTGGAGGTCCTTGATGTCCACGCCCGAGGCGGTGAACTTCAGGACCTTCTTGATCTGGCCCCCCTGCGTCTTGACCTCCACGATGCCCTTGTAGTCCAGGCCGTGCAGGCTCAGCATCGTGCTCTTGAGGGTCCAGGGGTCCTCGGGCAGCAGGCTCGAGGTCGGGTCCGTCTCGGCGTTCTCGTACGCGTCGGCGTCGAACTTCGGGCAGGGGAACGCCTCCTTGCCGTCCGCGTCCTTCGAGGCGGACGCGGAGGGCTTGGGAAGCGCCTTGTCCGCCTTGTCCTTGGCGTCGTCGACGGTCTTGCCCACCTCGTCCACGGTGTCCTTGACGCCCTTGCCCACCTTGTCCACCGTGTCCTTGACCGGATCGGTGGGCTTGTCGGAGGACTTGGACGGGGACGGCGACGAGCTGGGCTTGTCGCTGGAGGACGGGCTCGGCGAGGCGCTCGGCTCGGCCGAATCGTCCCCGCTCTTCTCGCCGGGCGTGAGGACGTCGTGGAGCACGTCCCCGAGTCCCAGCGGGTCCAGCGGGTTCTTGGACTTGGAGGGGCTCGGCGAGGCCGAGGGCTCCTTCGACTCCTTCTCGTCCCCGGAGCCGGACGACGGAGCGGAGGAGGAACTGGACGGAGACGGCGTAGGAGCGGCCTTGTCGTCCCGGGACCCGGTCGGGCTGCCCGAGGGCTCCTCAGAGCCCTTGGAGCCGTCCTTGGAGTCCTTCTCGGACGAACCCTTGGCGTCCTTGGAGTCCTTGTCCTCGCCTTGGGCGTCCTTGCCACCCTTGGCGTCGTCCTTGTCCGCCTCGTCCGGCTGCGACACACACGGCCCGGGCTTGTAGCGGTCCTCGGGCCGGGGGTTGGCCGAGGCGAGCTGCGGAGTGAGCCCCATGCCCATCAGCACGGCCGTCGGCATGGCGGCCAGCGCTATGGCCTTGCCGGCGGGCACCTGAAGGCGGGTGAGTACCGACTTCTTCGGTGCCGCGTGCCGCGGGCCGGTTCTGACCCGGCGTGGGCTCACTCCCTCCGGCCGCTCGGGTCGGTCTTCACCCCGCACGGTGCCTCCCATTCCTGGCTTCCTGGTCCGACGCGGACCCGGCCCCGGCCGGCTCCGGCACGCTTCCACCGTTCCCGTCGTCCTCCGACGCGTTTCCCGGCCCCTCGGCCGGCTGCGCGGAGGGAGTCTCCCCGGGTGCCCAGGCGATGCTCATGCCGCCGCCGAACAGCGCGAGCAGGAATCCCAGCAGGAAGCCGCCGAAGTTGGAGACGGGGATCGACACCAGACCGAGCAGGATCGTGGCGACTCCGGCGAACACCCGCACCATGGGCTGGAACCACATGGTCAGGCCCAGGACCACCAACAGCACCCCGATGATCAGCGAGGCCGATCCGGCGGTGGTGGACATGTTGATGGTGAATCCACCGGCGTTGAGGTCGTTGTACGGGAAGTACATGATCGGTACGCCCGCCAGCAGGCTCAACAGCCCCGCCCAGAACGGGCGCTGCCAGCGCCATGCCCTGAAGGACCCCCGCCAACGGCTGATACGGTCACTCGCCCCCGGCGACTCGGCACTCATTGAAAACAGCTCCCTGGGGCTGGCGATCGGTGTGATCGCGGTTGTTCTGCAGCGGTACTAGCCTGGCGCATACACGCTGCGGGTCGATGCCCGGGTGAGGGGCAGCGCCGCGGCCCCCCACCCTTGGCTCAGCTGATCAGAAGCACTCGTTCTTACCCTTGCTGACCTTCATCGAAAGGCCAGAGAGCTTGAACGTGCCCGCACTGGTCGCCCAGGCGGTCTGCTTCACACCGGTCAGCGTGGCGGAATCGGACTGCTGGCCGAACGAACCGGGATCGGCCACATCGCCCTTGTTGATGCCGGGACCCTTGTGGGCGTCTCCCGCCGCGACACCGATGTCGATCCCACGGAACGTGGCGTCCGCGTTGAGCTGATCGAGATCGATGAAGAGGTTCTTGGCCTCAACCGTCTTGCTGCCATTGCCGGCCGTCAGCTTCAGCGACACATCGCCGAAAACGGGAACCGGGATCACGACGGACTGGCACAGGCCCTTGAGCTTCGCGCTCTTGAACGCCGACACCGCGACGGGGATCTTCTTGCCCCCGTGCTGGGTGTCAAGCGCGCCGTACTGCGCGAACCCGGTGCCGTCGAGCCGGTCGACCGAGACCTTGAACTGCTGACCGGACACGTTGAACGAGGCCGCGAGCGCACCCTGGGACAGGGCGACGCCGATCGCGGCCGTGGCAGCAACGCTCGGCACCATGACAACGGCGAACCGCTTCCATCTGGTGCCGCCACGAGCCACGGACTCCATGACTTTCCTCCTTCTCGGACGTACATCTCCGGCCGGGGCGGGGCCCCGGACCTGGGATGGGAGAAGTGCTACGTCCTCGGGAAGGAGAGCGCCCACGTCTCACAGGCGCACACCGCACCCGAAACACCGGCGATCACCCCCGAGCGACAACCACTGGCCACGCAATCTCGCGCAACCTCCTGGACAGGCCCTGCTTTGTGGGCAGAGACCCCCCTGTCCACGGTCGGCGCCACTGCCGCCGACCTGCCCGGTGGGGACCCAACCACACCGACGCGCCGACCGGATGCCGAGCTACGGGGGGATGGACCGAGCTTGGCCGATCGTGGTCCATTCCCGGCCTGGGCACAAGGGGCTCGTTACTAGCGAGTAACGGACGGATAACCGAACCGCGGCAGGACGGTCGAGATCGGGCACTCAGGGTTGCCGGAAAGTGACCGGAAAGAGAGGGAGATTTACTCCAAGACCGGACAAAGCCGGGGCTCGCATTTACTGGCAGTAACAGCGACCGCGTTTACCAAGTTTTGGCAAAGAGCGGTCGCTGTGTTGTTTGAGGAGCCGGAGGTCAGAACAGCACCCGCGCCAACGCGCCGCGCGCCGCCACCACTCGGGGATCCTCACCGCCGATCACCTCGAACAGACTCAGCAGATGAACGCGGGCCGCGTCCCGGTCCTCCCCCGCCGTACGGCGCACCGCGTCCACCAACCGGCCGAAGGCGTCCTCCACATGACCGCCCACCAGGTCGAGGTCGGCCGCGGCGATCTGGGCCTTGACATCCGCCGGGCTCTCCGCGGCCGCCTTGCGCACCTGGGTGGCGTCCAGTCCCGAGACGCGCTCCAGCAACTGGGCCTGGGCCAGGCCCAGCTTGGCCTCGCCGTTGCCGGGGTCGTCGGCGAGCAGGCCCTGGTACGCCCGCACCGCACCGCCCAGGTCACCGGCGTCCAGAGCCTGATGGGCCGCGGCGAGCGCGAGGTCCTGCGGCGACTCGGGGACCGCCGGAGCGGCCTCCTCGGCCTCCTCGTCCTGGTCGCCGGGCTCGACCGGTGTACCCACGATGCCGAACTGCTGCTCCGCCGCCTGGATCAGCTGGTCCAGCACCTGGCGGATCTGTGCCTCGGGCGCGGCGCCCTGGAAGAGCGGCACCGGCTGGCCCGCGATCACCGCGAAGACCGCGGGGATGCCCTGGACGCCGAACTGCTGGAAGAGCATCTGGTTGGCGTCGACGTCGATCTTCGCGAGGACGAACCGCCCCGCGTACTCCGTGGCCAGCCGCTCCAGGACGGGACCGAGCTGCTTGCACGGCTCGCACCACTCGGCCCAGAAGTCGATGACGACCGGCACTTCGGTGGAGCGCTGCAGGACGTCCTGCTGAAAATCCGCCTCGTCGACATTGAAGATCAGACGGCCGGACGCGGGCGCGCCCCCGGTGCGGGCCGCGTCGGCCCGCGCCCGCTCCGCCTTCTGCTTCGCTTCTCCGGCCGCCTTCACCGCGGCGAGGTCGACCACTCCACTCATGGACATGTTCCGTGGCTGCATGGTCCCATCCTCCCCTCTTCGCGCGGTGAAGGGAAAAGCGCATCGACCGATGGACCGGCCGTGGCACGCCCTTACGCTACGAGTCGTAGCGTAACTCACCCGGGACGATGCGCGGTACTGGCGGGTAGGGTGCCGCGCATGAGCCCGTCCGCACGCCGCACCGGGCGCCCGCGCAGCGCCGAGGCCGACCGCGCCATCCTGGGCGCGACGCGTGCCGCCCTGGTGGAACTGGGCTGGGCGAAGCTGACCCTGGGCGATGTGGCGGCCCGCGCCGGAGTGGCCAAGACGACCCTCTACCGCCGCTGGGCGAGCAAGTGCGAGCTGGTGGTGGACGCGGTCGCGGCGGTCTTCGACGAACACCTGGAAGCGGGCGACCACGGCAGTCTGCACGCCGATGTGGAGGCCGCGGTGATCCGGCTGGGGGCGCTGCTGGAGCGCCCCGAGACGGGCACCGCGCTGATGGCCGTCCTCGCCGAGGCCATGCACGACGAGTCGCTGCGGCGCCGGGTGCGCTCGGCCATCGTGGAGCGGCAGAAGCGGCTGGTGACGATCGGCCGGGAGCGCGCCCGGCTCCGTGGTGAGCTGCCGCGCGAGGAGGACCCGGAGGCGTCGGCCCGCAACGCGGACCTGATCTTCGACGCGGTCGCCGGGACGGTGCTCCACCGGCTGATGGTCAGCGCGGAGCCGGTGGACCCGCGCTGGGCGCGGGACTTCACGGATCTGCTGCTGTACGGGATGACCGGGGCGGACTCCGGGGGCACGGTGGCCGCCGGACCCGCGCCGGACGGGGCTCAGAAGCCGGCCGGCTCCGTGTAGACGCCCCACTCGTCGCGGAGGGCGTCGCAGATCTCGCCGAGCGTCGCCTCGGCGCGCACCGCGGCCAGCATCGGCTCGATCATGTTGGACCCCGCGCGGGCGGCGGCGATCATCGCCCGGATCCCCTTGGTGATCGCGGCCTCGTCACGCCCGGCCTTACGGCCGCCGAGCGCCCGCACCTGCTCGCGCTCGACCTCGTGGCCGACCCGCAGGATCTCCAGATCGCCGGTGACCGAGCCCTCGTGGCAGTTGACGCCGACGACCTTCTTGTCGCCCTTCTCCAGGGCCCGCTGGTAGCGGAAGGCGGATTCGGCGATCTCGCCGGTGAACCAGCCGTCCTCGATGCCCTGGAGGATGCCCGCGGTGATCGGCCACCGGGGCTCCCGCCCGTCCGGCACCGTACGGCGGCCGCGCTCCTTGATCTGCTCGAAGATCTTCTCGGCGTCGGCCTCGATCCGGTCGGTCAGCGCCTCGATGTACCAGGAACCGCCCAGCGGGTCGGCCACATTGGCCACCCCGGTCTCCTCCATCAGCACCTGCTGGGTGCGCAGGGCGATCTCGGCGGCCTGCTCGCTGGGCAGGGCGAGGGTCTCGTCCAGGGCGTTGGTGTGCAGCGAGTTGGTGCCGCCGAGGACCGCGGCGAGGGCCTCCACGGCGGTCCGCACCACGTTGTTGTACGGCTGCTGGGCGGTGAGCGAGACCCCGGCGGTCTGGGTGTGGAACCGCAGCCACTGCGCCTTCTCGGTGGTCGCCCCGTAGACATCGCGCATCCAGCGGGCCCAGATCCGGCGGGCGGCGCGGAACTTGGCGATCTCCTCGAAGAAGTCGACATGCGCGTCGAAGAAGAAGGACAGTCCGGGCGCGAAGGTGTCGACGTCCAGGCCCCGGGAGAGGCCGAGCTCCACATAGCCGAAGCCGTCGGCGAGGGTGTACGCGAGCTCCTGCGCGGCCGTGGCCCCGGCCTCGCGGATGTGGTAGCCGGAGACGGACAGCGGCTTGTACGCGGGGATGCCCTCGGAGCAGTACTCCATCAGGTCGCCGATCAGCTTCAGATGCGGCTCCGGCGGGAAGAGCCACTCCTTCTGCGCGATGTACTCCTTGAAGATGTCCGTCTGGAGCGTGCCGTTCAGCCGTGCGGTGTCCACGCCCTGGCGCTCGGCGGCGACCAGGTACATACAGAAGACGGGGACGGCCGGACCGCTGATGGTCATCGAGGTGGTGACATCGCCGAGCGGGATGTCCTTGAAGAGGATCTCCATGTCGGCGGCGGAGTCGATGGCGACACCGCAGTGGCCGACCTCGCCGAGCGAGCGCGGGTCGTCGGAGTCGCGGCCCATCAGGGTGGGCATGTCGAAGGCGACCGAGAGCCCGCCGCCGCCCGCCTTCAGGATCATCTTGTAGCGCTCATTGGTCTGCTCGGCATTGCCGAACCCGGCGAACTGGCGGATGGTCCAGGACCGGCCCCGGTACCCGGTGGCGTAGAGGCCACGGGTGAACGGGAACTCCCCGGGCCAGCCGATCCGCTCGAACCCGTCCACGGAGTCGCCCGGGGCGGGTCCGTAGACCGGCTCGACGGGGTCCCCCGACAGCGTGCTGCGCGTCCAATCCCTTGGGGGCCTCACCCCCGAACCCCCGACGGCGTCGCGCTTGCGGGCCGCGTCGTACCGGGCCTGCCAGCGTCGGCGGCCCGCCTCAATGCCTTCGGCGTCCATCCTTCAAAAGTACTTGGACGTCCTACTAATTGTCGAAGGAAGACACGCCGCACCCGGCCGATCGGGTGACCCCGGCCACCGCTTCCGCGCGCCTCGTCCGGGCTCGGACGGGACGCGCGGAGTACCCCGGAACCGCGGGTCAGACCTGCGCGGGCGTCGGTTCGGCGCCGCTGACCAGCGGCTCCACCTCATGGGTGACCTTGCGCTCGACGAAGAACGCGGCCGTCGGGATGGTGCCCGCCACCAGGACCCACAGCAGCTTGCCGAACGGCCATTTGGCCTTGGAGCCGAGGTCGAAGGCGAAGACCAGGTAGACGATGTAGAGCACACCGTGAATCTGGGAGACCACGAGCGTGAGGTCCTCGCCCGTGTCGAAGCCGTACTTGAACACCATGCAGGTGCAGAGCACGAGCAGCATCACTGCGGTGATGTAGGCCATGACCCGGTAGCGGGTCAGCACACTGCGTTTCATGCCCTGAGCGTAACCGCCCGTTCCGGGGCGATCTTCGCCGCCCCCGGTCTTCAGCGGCCGCCCCCGAAGCCCCGCTCAGTCGTCCTCGAAGTCCTCCGCCGAGACCCGCAGCGGGCGCAGCATCTCGAAGATCCGGCCGCAGTCCTCGGCGTCGTAGGCCCCGAGCCCGAACTCCATCGCCATCAGATCGCGGGTGGCCGACTCGACCACCTCACGGCCCCGGTCGGTGATCGAGGCCAGGGTGCCGCGGCCGTCGTTGGGGTTCGGCCGCTTGTCGACCAGACCCGATGTGACCAGGCGGTCCACCGTATTGGTGACCGAGGTCGGGTGGACCATCAGCCGCTCGCCGATCTTGGACATCGGCAGCTCACCGGCCTTGGAGAAGGTGAGCAGCACCAGCGCCTCATAGCGGGCGAAGGTCAGTCCGTAGGGTCTGACGACCGCGTCGACCTGGCTCAGCAGGATCTGGTGGGCCCGCATGATCGAGGTGATCGCGGCCATCGACGGCACGGAACCCCACCGCTGCTTCCAGAGCTCATCGGCGCGGGCGATGGGGTCGAACGACAGGCTGAGCGGCTTCGGCACACCACCGACCCTACCGGCCGGTCATATCGCGGTCAGCCCTATCTCACACTTCGGGCCGGACGGGCCCTTCAGACCGTACGCCGCACCTCCAGCGCCACCAGCAGCGAGCAGAGCGCCCCGCAGCCGCCCGCGGCCGCGGCCACCACATGGACCGGTACGAACTCGGCGACCGCGCCCGAGACCGCCATGCCGAGACCCTGCGCGGTCATCAGCCCGGCCGTCATCACCGTCATCGCCCGGCCGCGCAGCTCATCGGGGACGGCGGCGAAGAACCACTGGTCGAGGCCGAGGCTGTAGGCGATACCGCAGCCGGTCATCACCTGGAGGGCCAGCGCCCAGCCGAACGACGGATGGACGGCGTACCCCAGGGCGGGCAGCATCGCCGCGACGCCGACCGGCAGCGTCAGCCGGGCCCGCGCGCGCGGCCCCAGCAGCGAGCCCACCAGCGCCTCACTGGCGACCGCGCCCACCGGCATCCCGCACATCAGCAGCCCAAGCCCCGCCGAGCCGAGGCCCAGCCCATCGGAGTACGGCGTCAGCAGGACCTCGGGCATCACCACGAACATCGGCGGCACCCACGACAGCAGCATCAGCGCCCGGATCCGGCGGTCCGCGAACAGCCGCCGGATCCCGCTCAGCGAGTCCCCGAGCAGGGGGCACCTCCCAGCGGTAGCTGGGGGAGCCCCGCCCCCGGTCAGCTGCCGCGCCGGGCGGCGGCGGGTGCCGAAGCGGAGCACCAGCGCCGAGCCGACGAGCGCCGCCGCGGTGAGCGCCAGCGCGGCCCGCGGCGAGACGGCGGCGAGCAGCAGCCCGCCGACGCCGAACCCGGCGAGCTGCGCGGTCTGGGCGGTGATCCGGATGACCGAGCGGCCCAGCACGAAGGCGTCGCCCTCGCCGAGGATGTCGCCGAGCGTCGCCGACCGGGTGCCGCTGAACACCGGGGAGATCACGGCGGGCACACAGCGCAGCGCGAGCAGCGCCGCCACCGGCATCCCCGGCACCACCATCGCGGCCACGCACGCGGCGTGCACCAGATCGCAGACCACCAGCACCCGGCGGGCCGGGAAGCGGTCGGCGACGGAGGACAGCAGGGCGCCGCCGATCACGTACGGCAGCATCGACGTGGCGAACGTCAGGGCGCTCAGCAGTGGCGATCCGGTGAGCCGGAAGACCAGGACGGACAGCGCGATCTGGCCGACCACCTCGCCGAGCATGGAGACCAGGTGCGCGGCGAAGACGGCCCGGAACTCACCGACCGCGAACACCGCGCGGTAGCCAACGCTCCCCGGGCCCCGCGGCGGCCCCTCGTCGGCACCGGGCGCGAGCTCGGGTCGGGAGGCGGGCGCGTCGGGACGCGACTCGAGAGGGCCCGTGGTGCCGGGCCCGGGGGGCGTTGACATGTCGGAAGCCTGCCCGTGCGGGCGGGGCGGGCTCTAGTGTTTCGGACTGAGCCGAATCTTCGGGTCGGGAGTGACGCCATGCCACTGCATATGCAGTTCGGTGCCGACGATCTGCTGCGCTGCCGGTTCGCCATCTCGCCGCTGTGCCAGACCCATGAGGCGGTGCGCACCCTGCGCCGGACCGAGCGGCACGGCTATCACCTGCCGTGGCTGCGGCGGGTGCGGGCGGCGATGGCCGGGCTCGATCTGTCGGAGCTGTGGCTGCTGATGCCGGGGCGCGGCTACACCCCGGACTTCCTGGGCCCGCCGCCGGAGGTGCCGTACGCGCCGTTCGAGGACGAGCTGGCGCGGATGCGGGCCACGGACCCCGCCGCCGCCCGCCGTGAGCTGGTCCTGTCCCTGGAGTGCACCCCGGGGGCCGCCGACTCTCCCCGGGGCCGGGCGATGCTGGACGATCCGGCGCGGGCCGTCCAGCGGCTGGCGGATGTGACCGAACGGGCCTGGCGGGCCCTGGTGGAACCGGACTGGCCCCGGCTGCGGGCGCTGCTGGAGGCCGATATCGCCTATCGCTCACGGCAGCTGGCCGAGGGCGGCCTGGAGCGGCTGTTCGCGGATCTGCGCCCGGCGCTGCGCTGGACCGACGGCGCGCTCACCATCCGCAACTCCGTGGTGCCCGCCCAGACACAGGACCTCGACGGCCGCGGGGTGCTGCTGATGCCCAGCGTCTTCGTCTGGCCGGATGTGATCAGCGGCTTCGTCCCGCCGTGGCAGCCCACGGTGATCTATCCGGCGCGCGGGGTCGGCGGGCTGTGGCGGGAGCCGGACGCGGTCACGGCGGACGCGCTCGTACGGCTCCTGGGGGCCAGCCGCGCCGCGATCCTCTCCGGTCTGGAGGAGCCCGCGTCCACCACGGCCCTGGCCGCCCGGCACCGGCTGGCGCCCTCGTCGGTCTCGGCGCATCTGGCCGTGCTGCGCGCCGCCGGGCTGCTCAGCTCACGCCGCCAGGGCCATCAGGTGCTGTACGAGCGCACCCCGCTGGGCATGGCCCTGGTGGGCGGGGGCTGAGACCCCCGCCCGCACCGGGGCGCTCAGGGTCCTTCTGACGGACCTCCGTGGAGGAAGGACCCTAGCCGGAGAGGTGACGCTCGACCGTCTCGACCTTGGAGGTCAGGCCGTCCGTGACCCCCGGGCGGATATCGGCCTTGAGGACCACCGAGACCCTGGGCGCCCGCGCCTCCACGGCCGCGACGGCGCGCTTGACGACGTCCATGACCTCGTCCCACTCGCCCTCGATCGAGGTGAACATCGCGTCCGTACGGTTCGGCAGCCCCGACTCGCGGACCACCCGCACCGCGTCGGCCACGTACTCCCCCACGTCCTCGCCGACACCCAGCGGTGTTACCGAAAAGGCGACGATCATGCGTTGACCACGCCCTCCTTACGGGCGCGGGCCGCGATCACCCCGGCCTCGGTCTCCCGCTTGAGCTTGCGCTCGGCGAAGAAGCCGCCGGTGGGCAGGACGGAGAGGACGAAGTACAGGGCCGCGGTCTGCCACTTCCACTTGGCGCGGTTCCAGGCGTCCGCCCAGAAGACCACGTAGAGGATGAAGAGCACGCCGTGCACCATGCCCATCACCGGCACCGCGTTGAAGTCCGTGGTGCGCTTGAGCACCGAGCAGATGAGCAGCAGCAGGAACGACACGGCCTCGGGCGCGGAGACCAGGCGGAGCCGGCGCAGCGCGGTGGCGGTCTTGAAGTCCACGAGAGCACCTTCGTGTGAAGAGAGAGACACGGACCAGCTTGTGAAGGAATGCACAAGCTTTCGCCCATTGTCGCAGCCTCGCGGGCGATCTCCGCCCGGGGGGCACCTCATGCCCCCGGCGCTCCCTGTCCGCCGACGTCGCCGGACCGCTACCGTCGGCTCCGTGGCTCAGTTTCGGCTCCAGGGAAGCAGGGTGCTCGCGGTCGATCTGACCGGCGACTCCGTGAAGGCCAAGAACGGCGCGATGGTCGCCTACGAGGGGGATATGACCTTCAAGAAGAGGACGGGTGGCGGGGAGGGGCTGCGCGGGATGGTGACCCGGCGGCTCACCGGCGAGCAGATGGCGGTCATGGAGGTGAAGGGGCACGGCACGTGCTACTTCGCCGACCGGGCGAGCGAGATCAACCTGGTGTCGCTGCGGGGCGAGAAGCTCTATGTGGAGTCCAGCAATCTGCTGTGCACGGACTCCGCGCTGCGCACCGGCACCTCCTTCACCGGGCTGCGCGGCTCCTCGCAGGGCAACGGGCTGTTCACCACGACCGTCGAGGGCACCGGCCAGGCCGCGCTCGTCTCCGCCGGCACGGCGGTCGTACTGCGCGTCACCCCGCAGACGCCGCTGCAGGTCGACCCGGGCGCGTACATCGCCCACACCGGCGGTCTCAAGCAGCACTTCCAGTCGGGGGTGAACTTCCGCGCGCTGATAGGCGAGAGCGGCGGGGAGTCCTTCCAGATCCGCTTCGAGGGCGACGGGCTGGTCTATGTCCAGCCCAGTGAGCGCAACACGATCGGGGGTGAGGTGTGAGCAGGGGGCACCTCCCAGCGGTAGCTGGGGGAGCACGCGCGGCCGCCGGGCCGCAGACGGCGACGAATCCCGCACCTCTGCGCCGCGCGGGCGGAGAAGCGAACGAAATGGGGCGAGTGTGATGCCGTTCAAGGTGCTCACCTCGCGAATGGTCGAGGCCAAGGTGATACCCGGCCAGACCCTGTTCAGCCAGCGTGGCGCGATGCTCGCCTATCGCGGGGACGTCCACTTCACTCCCAGCATCACCGGCGGCCAGGGCGGGCTGCGGGGGATGATCGGGCGGCGGGTCGCCAATGAGGCCACCCCGCTGATGACCGTCGAGGGCCAGGGCACGGTGATGTTCGGGCACGGCGGCCATCACGTCCATGTGATCGACCTGGTCGGCGACACCCTCTATGTGGAGTCGGACCGGCTGCTGGCCTTCGACGGATCGCTGCGCCAGGGCACGATGTTCCTGGGCTCCCAGGGCGGGGTGATGGGCATGGTGCGCGGCCAGGTCACCGGCCAGGGGCTGTTCACCACCACCCTGGAGGGGCACGGCTCCGCGGCGGTCATGGCGCACGGCGGGGTGCTGGAGCTGCCGATCGTCCCGGGACGTCCGGTGCATGTCGATCCGCAAGCCTATGTCGCCCACCGGGGTGATGTTCGCAATAAGCTCTCGACGGCGATCGGCTGGCGCGAAATGGTGGGCCGCGGCTCGGGGGAGGCGTTCCAACTGGAGCTGTCCGGCACCGGCATGGTCTACGTCCAGGCATCGGAGGAGAAGCTGTGAACGGCCCCGTCATCCATGACGTCTGGACGCTGCCCGTCGACGACAACATCAATCCGTACGCCTTCAGCGTGGATCTGAACGGCCAGTGGTTCCTGCAGAAGGGGAAGATGGTCGCCTACTACGGGCAGATCGACTTCCAGGGCGTCGGACTCGGCCACCTCGACCACCTCATCGCCCACAGCTTCCACTCCCCGCTGCACGCGGCGGAGTGGGTGGTGGCCGAGGGGCAGGGCAAGATGGTGCTCGCGGACCGCGCCTTCGACGTCAACTCCTACGACCTGGACGACGGCAACCTCTCCATCCGGTCCGGCAATCTGCTCGCCTTCCAGCCCTCACTGTCCCTGAAGCAGTCCATCGTCCCGGGCTTCCTCACCCTCATCGGCACGGGGAAGTTCGTGGCCGCCTCCAACGGGCCCGTGGTCTTCATGGAGCCGCCGATCCGGGTGGATCCGCAGGCGCTGGTCGGCTGGGCGGACTGCCCGACGCCGTGCCACCACTACGACCACCAGTATCTGCGTGGCATCCTCGGGGCCGTCCGGTCCCGTACGGGCATCGGGGGCGCCTCGGGCGAGGAGCACCAGTTCGAGTTCGTGGGCGCGGGGACCGTACTGCTCCAGTCCACGGAGGAGGTCGTCGCCGAGATATCGGTCGGCGAGACGGGGGGTACCGGTTCGTGAGCGCGAAGGTGCGGAGTGTAACGTCGAACAGGTGACCTCTAGCCCGATACATCCATTGGTTCGGAATTCAACTTCTGTAGGTAGAATACATCCCATGGAGACCGAGAACGGCACGCGCTGGCTCAGCGACGAGGAACAGCGCGCCTGGCGCACCCATCTGGACGTCAGCCGGCTGCTGACCTACCAGCTCGAAAAGGACCTGCAGCCGTTCGGCCTGACCATGAACGACTACGAGATCCTGGTCAACCTCTCGGAGTCGGAGGACCACCGGATGCGGATGAGCGATCTCGCCTCCGCGACCCTGCAGTCCAAGAGCCGGCTGTCGCACCAGATCACCCGGATGGAGAACGCCGGCCTGGTCCGCCGCGAGAACTGCGAATCGGACCGGCGGGGGCTGTACGCCGTGCTGGCCGAGCACGGCTGGGACACCATGCGCAAGGTCGCCCCCCATCATGTGGCGTCCGTGCGCAGGCACTTCATCGATCTGCTCGCGCCGGAGGACCTCAAGGCGCTGCACGGATCGCTGGTGCCCGTCGCGGAGCATCTGCGCACCCAGCGGGGCCGGGTCTGAGGGGCCCGCCGGACGCCCCGTAGGCCGGACCGGCCGCACGACCTACGTCGGCAGCCGCAGCTCGAACAGGGCGCCGCCCTCGGGGGCCGCCCGGACGGTCAGCGTGCCGCCGTGGCGCACCGCCACGTCCCGCGCGATGGCGAGGCCGAGCCCGGCCCCGCCATCGTCGCGGCTGCGGGCGTCGTCGAGCCGTACGAACCGCTCGAAGATCCGCTCCCGCTCGGCCTCGGGCACCCCCGCGCCATCGTCCGCGACCTCCAGCACGGCCCACCGGCCCTCCTCGCGCACCGCCACCCGCACCCCGCTCCGGGCGTGCCGCTGGGCGTTGTCGACCAGATTGCCCAGCACCTGGGCCAGCTGCCCGCGCGAGCCCTCCACCGCGACCGGCGCCGCCTCGTCCCGCACCGGCACCCGGTCCGCCACCCGCTGGGCCAGCTCCTCGCGCACCAGGGCGTCCAGCGCCACCGGCGTCCCTCCGGCGGGCCGCTCCCCCGCGTCCAGCCGGGCCAGCAGCAGCAGATCGGCCGCGAGCCGCTGGAGCCGCACCACGTCCGCCACCGCGCCGTCCAGGTCCAGCAGCTCCGGATGGGCGGCGCCCACCTCCAGCTGGGTACGGAGCGAGGCCACCGGGGAGCGCAGCTCATGAGAGGCGTCGGCCACGAAGGCCCGCTGCCGCTCCACGGACGCCTCCAGCGCCGTGAGCGTCTCGTTGGTGGTCCGGGCCAGCCGCGCCACCTCGTCGTGCGACCCCGGCTCGGGCACCCGCCGGGCCAGGTCCGTGCTCGCCGTGATGGCGGCCATCTCACGCCGGATGCCCTCCACGGGCCGCAGCGCGCGCCGGGTCACCAGCCAGGTCACGGCCGCCACGACCAGCAGCAGCAGCGGCAGCCCGAGCAGCATCGCGTCCCGCACCGTGGTGACCGCGCCGCGCTCGGTGGCCAGCGGGGCGCCCGCGTAGACGGTGACGTCCTCGCCGGATGTGTCGGTGGCCTCCACGGCCGCCCAGACGTAGTCCGCGGTCTCCCCGTCGACACGGGCGGAGCCGTCGCCGTACTCCTCCCCGGAGGAGACCTTTCCGGCGGCTCGGTCGTCATCGTCGGTGTCGTCGTCGCTCTCAGGGGCGGGCGCCACGGGCCTCACGGACGCGCTCCCGGTGCCCTTCACGGCCTCCAGATCCTCGCTGACCGCCCGCACCCGGCCGTCCTCGTCCACGACCTGCACCGGGACGCTCTCGTCCAGCTTCAGCGCCCCGTAGCCCGCCCCGGCGGCTATCTTCGACGCCACCTCCCGCGCGTCCACCTGGGCCTTCAGCCGCGCCTGGTCCCCCAGATCGGCGCGCAGCACCTGCAGCAGCGCGATCCCCGCCGCCACCAGGGCCACCGCCACCACCAGGGTCGCCCCGAGCGCGGCCCGCGCCCGTACCGAACCGAACACCTTACGCACGGAGCCGGTACCCCGCTCCCCGTACGGTCTCGATGAGCCCCGCGCCCAACTTGCGGCGCAGGGCGCTCACATACACCTCGACGATGTTGGGGTCACCGTCGTAGGCGAAGTCCCACACATGCTCCAGGATGTCCGGCTTGGAGACGACGTCCCCCGCCCGCGTCGCCAACTGCTCCAGCACGGAGAACTCCTTGGCGGTCAGCGGCACCTCCCGGCCGTCCCGCTCCACCCGGCGCGCGCCCCGGTCCACCGTGAGCGGCCCCACCCGCACCACGGGCGAGGCCCCGGGGCCGCGCCGCCGCAGCAGCGCCCGGATCCGCGCCACCAGCACCACATACGAGAACGGCTTGGTCAGATAGTCGTCCGCCCCGGTGTCGAGCCCCTCCGCCTCGTCGTACTCGCCGTCCTTGGCGGTGAGCATCAGGATCGGGACGTCGTGCCCGGCCGCCCGGAGCGCCCCGCACACGCGGTAGCCGTTCAGCCCCGGCAGCATGATGTCGAGGACGACGAGGTCGTACACCCCCTCCTGCGCACGGTGCAGCCCCTCCCGGCCGTCGTGCGCCACATCGACGGCGAACCCCTCCGCCCGCAGCCCCTTGGCCAGCGACAGGGCCAGCCGCCGCTCGTCCTCCACGATCAGCAAACGCATGCGGCCAGCGTCGCAGAGCGAACCTGAAGATCTCTTCAGGCGGCTTCAGGTGGGCTTCAGCATGGATCGGCCAGGGTGGTTGGCGTCCGAACACGAATGGGGAGGAACCCACATGAAGCGCATCATCATCGCATCTGTCGCCGCGGCCGCCCTGGTCGGCGGCGGTACGGCCGTCGCGGTGGCGGGCACCCAGTCCTCGTCCCCGGCGGCCCAGTCCTCGTCCCCGGCGGCCCGGTCCGCGTCCCCGGCGGCCGCGCCCACCGGCGCCTCGCTGACCCAGGCGGCCGACGCCGCGCTGAAGGCCGTCCCGGGCACGCTGGACTCCATCGACCGCGACCACGGCCGCTGGGAGGCGGACGTCCTGGGCAAGGACGGCAAGTGGCACGAGGTCACGCTGGACGCCAACGGCAAGGTGATCGGCCAGCACGTCGACAGGGACACCGACCCCGAGGACGCCGCCGAGGCCAAGGCCCTGCGGAACGCCGACGTCTCGGCCATCGAGGCGGCCCGGAAGGCCGCGCCCCAGTCCACCGTGACCTCCGTGGAGTTCGACGGCGACCACACCCCGGTGTGGGAGGTCGAGACCGTCAAGAACCACAAGGAGCGTGACCTGACCGTAGACGCCCACTCGGGCAAGGTCACCCAGGCCCCGGCCGACGACGACCACGGCGACGACGACAGCGACGACGACTAGGGAGAGCCGCCGACGAGACAGGAGGGGACGGGGTCGGAGGGGTGGGGTCCTGGACGCTTACGTGTATTTGTGGCGCCAATCACCGGCCAACCCAACGGTCATCGGCCGTCGGCGCCGTAAATATACGGTCCAGGGCCCCGCCCCGGAGGCCCCGGCCCCGCACCCGGAACGCACCCTCGGCGCACCCGAACGCACGCGCTAGCCCTGTTCGGTCACCGCCGCCACCAGCTCGTCCGCCGCCGTGTACGGGTCCAGCTCGCCCGCGACGACCCGCTCGGCGAGCGCGCCCAGGCGGCGGTCGCCGTGCAGATCGCCGATCCGCTCCCGCAGCGCGGTCACCGCGATCGTCTCGACCTCGCCCGCCGCCCGCCGCATCCGGCGCTCCGCGAGCACACCATGCTCCTCCATCCACGCACGGTGCTTCTCCAGCGCCTCGACGACCTCCTCGATCCCCTCGCCGCGCGCCGCCACGGTCTTCACGATCGGCGTCCGCCAGTCGCCCGGCGACCGCGACTCGCCCAGGCCCAGCATGTGGTTGAGCTCGCGGGCCGTGGCGTCGGCACCCTCCCGGTCGGCCTTGTTGACCACGTACACATCGCCGATCTCCAGGATCCCGGCCTTGGCCGCCTGGATCCCGTCGCCCATCCCCGGCGCGAGCAGCAGCACGCTGGTGTCGGCCTGGGCGGCGATCTCGACCTCGGACTGGCCGACGCCCACCGTCTCCACCAGGATCACGTCGCAGCCGGCCGCGTCCAGCACCCGGATGGCCTGCGGGGCGGCCCAGGCGAGCCCGCCGAGGTGGCCGCGGGTGGCCATGGAGCGGATGTAGACGCCGGGGTCGGAGGCGTGCTCCGACATCCGTACCCGGTCACCGAGGAGCGCCCCGCCGGAGAACGGCGAGGAGGGGTCCACGGCGAGCACGCCCACCCGCTTGCCCGCCCGCCGATAGGCGGAGACGAGCGCGGAGGTCGACGTGGACTTGCCGACCCCCGGCGAGCCGGTCACCCCGACCACATACGCGCCCCCGGCCAGCGGAGCGAGCGCGGCCATCACCTCGCGCAGCTGCGGCGAGGCGCCCTCGACCAGCGAGATCAGCCGGGCGACCGCACGCGGCCGCCCCTGCCGTGCCTGCTCCACCAGCGTGGGCACATCAGCCATGGGAGCCGTACTCCTCACTCGCTCGAGCACAATCGCTTGATCACAATCGCTTGCCCACAACGGAAACCGGATTCCCGCGCGGGGACCGTCCGCTTCCCGTCTACTTCCCCGCCGGCACCCGCAGGATCAGCGCGTCGCCCTGCCCGCCGCCACCGCACAGCGCCGCCGCGCCGGTTCCGCCACCGCGCCGCCGCAGCTCCAGCGCCAGATGCAGCGCGATGCGCGCACCGGACATTCCGATGGGGTGGCCGAGGGCGATCGCGCCCCCATTCACATTCACCTTTTCGGGGGAGACGCCCAGGTCCTTCATTGACTGCACGGCGACCGCGGCGAACGCCTCGTTGATCTCGATGAGATCGAGGTCGTCCACCGTCAGCCCGTCCTTGCCCAGGGCGTGCGCGATCGCGTTGGACGGCTGCGACTGGAGGGAGTTGTCGGGTCCCGCCACATTTCCGTGGGCGCCGATCTCGGCGATCCACTCCAGCCCGAGCTCCTCGGCCTTGGCCTTGCTCATCACGACGACCGCGGCGGCACCGTCCGAGATCTGCGACGACGTGCCCGCGGTGATCGTCCCGTCCTTGGTGAACGCGGGCCTCAGCCGGGCCAGCAGCTCCGCGGTGGTCTCGCCGCGGATGCCCTCGTCCTTGTCGAAGACCACCGGCTCGCCCTTGCGCTGCGGGATCTCCACCGGGGTGATCTCGGCGTCGAAGAGGCCGTTCTTCTGCGCGGCGGCGGCCCGCTGGTGGGACTGGGCCGCGAACTCGTCCTGCTCGGGGCGCTGGATGCCCAACCGGGTGTTGTGCTTCTCGGTGGACTCGCCCATGGCGATGTGCTCGAAGGCGTCCGTCAGCCCGTCGTACGCCATCGCGTCGAGCATCTCGACCGCGCCGTACTTGTACCCCTCACGGGACTTGGGCAGCAGATGGGGGGCGTTGGTCATGGACTCCTGGCCGCCCGCGACCACGATGTCGAACTCACCGGCGCGGATCAGCTGGTCGGCCAGGGCGATCGCGTCCAGCCCGGAGAGGCAGACCTTGTTGATCGTGAGGGCGGGCACGCTCATCGGGATACCGGCCTTGACCGCCGCCTGACGTGCGGGGATCTGCCCGGTGCCGGCCTGGAGCACCTGCCCCATGATCACGTACTGCACCTGCTCGGCACCGACCCCGGCCCGCTCCAGCGCGGCCTTGATCGCGATCCCGCCCAGGTCCGCGCCTTCGAACGAGCGCAGACTGCCGAGAAGTCGTCCCATGGGCGTGCGCGCGCCCGCCACCATCACAGAGGTCGTACGAGTCATTGGTGCGTCCCCTTCACGAGGAGAAGGAAGTTAACGAGGGTTATCGTCAATGTACTGACGAGTACCCGCGCGGTCACCGGCCCATCGGTGTGATCGCGCGCACGTTGCGTAACCGACCGTACGGCGGTGCACTGTTCCCATGCTGACGAGAATCGACCACATCGGGATCGCCTGTTCCGACCTCGACAAGACTGTCGAGTTCTACCGTGCCACGTACGGCTTCGAGGTGTTCCACTCCGAGATCAACGAGGAGCAGGGCGTCCGCGAGGCCATGCTCAAAATCAATGAGACCTCCGACGGCGGGGCCTCCTACCTGCAGCTTCTCGAGCCGATCCGGGAGGACTCCGCGGTCGGCAAGTGGATGGCCAAGAACGGTGAGGGGGTCCACCACATCGCCTTCGGCACCGCCGACGTCGACACCGACTCCGAGGCCATCCGCGACAAGGGCGTCCGGGTCCTCTACGAGCAGCCCCGCCGTGGCTCGATGGACTCCCGGATCACCTTTCTCCACCCCAAGGACTGTCACGGTGTGCTGACCGAGCTCGTCACCGCCGCGAATCCCGCCGCGCACAAGGACTGAAGAGGATCACTGAAGCGGACCACTGACCTACCCCTTCCCCGGCCGGTAGAGTGCTGCATCGGCCGGGGTACGGAAACGGAGAGGGTTCGGGGTCCGGCCCGGGCTTCGCCGATGATCTGACACCATTTCTCGGAAGGGCCAGCTCCGGTCCGACCCGGCACGCACCTCGCCTGGTCGGTACCGCAAGGGAACCCGTCGAGGGACCCCGGGGCACCGCAAGGGACCACGGGAACCCGGAGGGTTACGGAGCCGGCCGCCAATGCGACCAGGGGACGGATGGGACCGCGCAGTGCGGGGCTACGACCGCTACGAGCCTGACGATCAGCTCTCGAAGTTCGAGGCCGAGATGGAGCGGCTGAAGACCGAGCGGGAGAAGGCCGTCCAGCACGCCGACGACCTCGGCTACCAAGTCGAGGTGCTGCGCGCCAAGCTGCATGAGGCGCGCCGTAATCTGGCGGCCCGCCCCGCCTACGACAGCGCCAACGCGGGCTACCAGGCTGAGCAGTTGCTGCGGGACGCGCAGCTCCAGGCGGACCAGCTGCGCGCCAACGCCGAGCGGGAGCTGCGCGAGACCCGGGCCCAGACCCAGCGGCTGCTCCAGGAGCAGGCCGAGCGGCAGTCCCGGCTCGAGGCCGAACTGCACGCCGAGGCCGTGGCCCGGCGCCAGCGGCTGGACCAGGAGCTGGCCGAGCGCCGCGCCACCGTCGAGTCCCACGTCAACGAGAACGTGGCCTGGGCCGAGCAGCTGCGGGCCCGTACCGAGGCACAGGCCCGCCGGCTCATGGACGAGTCCCGGACGGAGGCCGAGCACGCCCTGGCCGAGGCCCGCGCCGAGGCCCAGCGGATGACCGAACAGGCGCGCCAGCGGCTGGGGTCGGAGGCGGAGGCCGCCCGCGCCGAGGCCGAGGCGATCCTGCGCCGGGCCCGTACCGACGCCGAGCGGCTGCTGACCAACGCCGGCACCCAGGCCCAGGAGGCCACCGACCACGCCGAGCAGCTGCGCACCTCCACCGCCAGCGAGGCGGACCAGGCCCGCCGGGCCGCGGTCGAGCAGACCCGCGCCGCCGAGCAGCGGATGCACGAGGCCGAGCAGGCGCTGCGGGAGGCGCGCAGCGAGGCCGAGAAGGTGGTCACCGAGGCCAAGGACGCGGCGGCCAAGCGGCTCGCGGCCGCCGAGTCGGACAACGAGACGCGCACCCGTACCGCCAAGGCGGAGGTCGCCCGGCTGGTCGGCGAGGCCACCAAGGAGGCCGAGCGGCTGCGGGCCGAGGCCGAGCAGCTGCGGGACGACGCCCGCGCCGAGGCCGACCGGATGATCGCCGAAGCGGGCGACGACGCCCGCGCCAGGGCCGCCGAGGACTCCGCGGCCCAGCTGGCCAAGGCGGCCCGGAGCGCCGAGGAGGTGCTGACCCGCGCCTCGGAGAAGGCGCAGAGCACCACCAAGGCGGCCACCGACGAGGCGGAGCGGATCCGGCGCGAGGCCGAGGACGAGGCCGACCGGCTGCGGGCCGAGGCGCACGACACCGCCGAGCAGCTCAAGGGCACGGCCAAGGACGACACCAAGGAGTACCGCGCCAAGACCGTCGAGCTGCAGGAGGAGGCCCGCCGGCTGCGCGGCGAGGCCGAACAGCTGAAGTCGGAGGCGGCCGCCGAGGGCGAGCGGGTCCGGGCCGAGGCGCGCCGTGAGGCGGTCCAGCAGATCGAGGAGGCGGCCAGCACCGCCGAGGACCTGCTGACCAAGGCCAAGGCCGACGCCGAGGAGACCCGCTCCGGTGCCACCGCCGAGAGCGAGCGGGTGCGCACCGAGGCCATCGAGCGGGCCAACGCGCTGCGCCGGCAGGCCGATGAGCTGCTGAAGCGGGCCCGTGGCGAGGCCGATGAGCTGGTGACCTCGGCCGAGGAGCAGGCCGAGCGGGTCAAGTCGGAGGCGGCCACCGCGGCCGAGGAGCTGCGCGAGGAGGCCGAGCGGGCCGCCCAGGACCGCCGCGCCGAGGCCGAGGGCGAGCTCAACCGGCTGCACCAGGAGGCCGAGCAGCGGCTCTCCTCCGCCGACCAGGCGCTGCGGGACGCCCGCGAAGAGGCGGAGCGGCTGCGCAAGGAGACCGCCGAGGAGATCGAGCGGCAGCGCACCGAGTCCGCCGAACGGCTGAACGGCCTGCGTCAGCAGGCCGAGGACGAGGCCGCCCGGCTGCGCGACGAGGCCGCCGCGGACGCGTCGAACGCGCGCGCCGAGGGCGAGTCGGTGGCCGTACGGCTGCGCGGCGAGGCCGCCGCGGAGGCCGAGCGGCTGCGCTCGGAGGCCCAGGAGACGGCCGACCGGGTGCGCGCCGAGGCGGCGAGCGCCGCCGAGCGGATCGGCACCGAGGCCGCCGAGGCCCTGGCCGCCGCCCAGGAGGAGGCGGCCCGCCGCCGCCGCGAGGCCGAGGAGCTGCTCGCCGACGCCCGCGAGGAGGCGCAGGCGGAGCGTACGGCGGCGCGGGAGCAGAGCGAGGAGCTGCTGGCCGCCGCCCGGAACCGGGTCGCCGAGGCGCAGGCCGAGGCACAGCGGCTGGTCGAGGAGGCCGAGCGGCGCTCGGCCGACCTGGTGGCCGCCGCCGAGCAGACCGCCCAGCAGGTGCGGGACTCGGTCGCCGGGCTGCACGAGCAGGCCGAGCAGGAGATCACCGGGCTGCGCAACACCGCCGAGCACGCCGCGGAGCGGGTGCGCGACGAGGCGCAGGCCGAGGCCGACCGGGTCCGCGCGGACGCCTACGCGGAGCGGGAGCGCGCCTCGCAGGACGCCACCCGGGTGCGGCGGGAGGCCACGGAGGAGTCCGAGGCCGCCAAGGCGCTCGCGGAGCGCACGGTCGCGGAGGCGATCGCCGAGTCGGAGCGGCTGACCGAGCGGGCCCGCGAGGAGGCGAACCGGCGCCGCGCGGATGCCGCCGAGCAGGCGGACCGGCTGGTCACCGAGGCCACCCACGAGGCCGAGCGGCTGCGCGCCGAGGCCAACGAGACGCTCGACGACGCGCGGCGCTCGGCCAACAAGTCCCGTGCCGAGGCCGCCGAGCAGGCCGATACGCTCGTCAGCGGCGCCACCGAGGAGGCCCAGCGGCTGGTCTCGGAGGCCACCACACGGGCGCAGGCACTGCGTACGGAGGCGGCCGACGCGCGGGCGACCGCGGAGCAGGACGCGGCCCGCACCCGGGCCCAGGCCCGCGGCGACGCCAACAACATCCGCTCGGAGGCGGCCGAGCAGGCGGACCGCCTGGTCACCGAGGCCCGGAACGAGGCCGACCGGCTGCGCGCGGAGGCGAGCGGCGAGGCGGAGCGGCTGCGCAGCGAGGCCGCGGAGACCGTCGGTTCGGCGCAGCAGCACGCGGCGCGCATCCGCGCCGAGGCCGAGCGGGTCGAGACCGAGGCGGCGGCCGAGGCGGAGCGGATCCGCAACGAGGCGCAGGCCGAGTCGGACCGGCTGATCGACCGGGCGCGCGAGGACGCCAACAAGCGGCGCTCGGACGCCGCCGAGCAGGCCGACCGGCTGATCACCGAGTCCTCGGCGGAGGCCGAGCGGCTCACCTCCGAGGCCCAGGAGGCCGCGCTGCGCGCGGCGACCGCGGCCGAGGAGCAGGCGGACACCATGGTGGGCGTGGCCCGCCATGAGGCAGACCGGCTGGTCGCCGAGGCCACGGCCGAGTCCAACGCCATGGTGGAGAAGGCCCGTACGGACTCCGACACCATGCTGGGCGAGGCCCGGGGCGACGCCACGGCCATCCGGGAGCGCGCCGAGGAGCTGCGCGCCCGTACCGAGGCCGAGGTCGAGGAGTTGCACGAGCGGGCCCGCCGGGAGTCCGCGGAGCAGATGAAGTCCACCGGCGAGCGGGTGGACAAGCTGGTCGCGGCGGCCACCGCGCAGCTGATGAAGGCCGAGGAGAAGGCCAGGTCGCTGGTCGCGGAGGCGGAGAGCGAAGCGAGCCGGGTGCGGATCGCGGCGGTGAAGAAGGCCGAGGGTCTGCTGAAGGAGGCCGAGCAGAAGAAGTCCGAGGCCGAGCGGGAGGCGGACCGGCTCCGGACCCAGGCCACGGACGAGGCGCAGCAGATCGTGGACGAGGGCAAGCGCGAGCTGGAATTGCTCAAGCGCCGCCGCGAGGACATCAACGCGGAGATCTCCCGTGTCCAGGACGTCCTCGAGGCGTTGGAATCCTTCGAGACCCCCGCGTCGGGTGGCGCGGGCGGCAAGGAGAACGGCCAAGTCAAGACAGCGGCGGGTGCGGGTGCGACGAGGAGTGGAAAGCGGTCGGAGGGGTAACCGTATCCGGGGGGACGAGTCTCAGCTGTGCCTATCGAGGTTTCGCTTAAGTCTCGCGTCGGTTTCGCGTAAGTCTCGCGTCAGGCTGCGTCCATCACGGCATGTCCGTATCATCCCGACGAGTGACGGGGTCTCCGTCTTACCGCCACTCAAAAGGCTGGACATTCTGCAGATCAAACAGACGTTGACTCGATGACACGCCGTTCGGCCCCCTAGGATTCCCTCTATCACCTCACCGGTCTCTTTCGACAGGAACCCCATGAGCGACACTTCCTCCCCCTTCGGCTTCGAGCTCGTGCGGCGTGGGTACGACCGCGGTCAGGTGGACGACCGCATTTCCAAGCTCGTCGCCGATCGTGACAGTGCACTGGCCCGTATCACCTCTCTGGAAAAGCGCATCGAGGAGCTGCACCTCGAGACGCAGAACGCTCAGGCCCAGATCAACGATTCGGAGCCGTCCTACGCGGGGCTCGGCGCCCGGGTCGAGAAGATCCTCCGTCTCGCCGAGGAAGAGGCGAAGGATCTGCGCGAGGAGGCTCGCCGCGCCGCCGAACAGCACCGTGAGCTGGCCGAGTCGGCCGCCCAGCAGGTCCGCAACGACGCCGAGACGTTCGCCGCCGACCGCAAGTCCAAGGCCGAGGACGAGGGCGCGCGGATCGTCGAGAAGGCGAAGGGCGAGGCGGCCACGCTGCGCCAGGAGGCGCAGAAGGACGCGCAGTCCAAGCGCGAGGAGGCGGACTCCCTCTTCGAGGAGACCCGCGCCAAGGCCGCGCAGGCCGCCGCCGACTTCGAGACCAACCTCGCCAAGCGCCGCGAGCAGTCCGAGCGCGACCTGGCCTCGCGTCAGGCCAAGGCCGAGAAGCGGCTCGCGGAGATCGAGCACCGCGCCGAGCAGCTGCGCCTGGAGGCCGAGAAGCTGCGCACCGACGCCGAGCGCCGCGCCCGCCAGACGGTGGAGACCGCGCAGCGCCAGGCCGAGGACATCGTGGCCGACGCCAACGCCAAGGCGGACCGCATCCGCAGCGAATCCGAGCGCGAGCTCGCGGCCCTCACCAACCGCCGCGACAGCATCAACGCCCAGCTGACCAACGTCCGCGAGATGCTGGCCACGCTGACCGGCGCGGCGGTGGCCGCGGCCGGTGCCCCGGGCGAGGACGAGGCGGCCACCCGCGGCGTCCCGGCCCAGCAGTCC
This sequence comes from Streptomyces sp. NPDC059455, assembly GCF_042750115.1. Taxonomy (NCBI): domain Bacteria; kingdom Bacillati; phylum Actinomycetota; class Actinomycetes; order Kitasatosporales; family Streptomycetaceae; genus Streptomyces; species Streptomyces sp. NPDC059455. The sequence goes on along the minus strand of NZ_JBHYVB010000090.1, from coordinate 7,142 downwards.
CGGTGACCCTCGATCACACCGGAGCGCCCGATGCCCCGCGCCGCCCAAGCGGCGCGGGGCACGCGCATGTTATGGGCAAGACTTGCCTTCCCGGCCAGGCTGGCTATGGCATTGGCCGCGCCCCGACGCGAAGAGTTCCAGGACCGGGGCAACCCGCCCTCCCTGGGGGCGCGGCACGGACAACCAGCCCCTTCGGGCGACCAATCCAGCGGCCCTCCTGGCGAACAATCCGTCCCCTCCAGAGGAACAATCCAGCCCCTCCAGGGGAACAATCCAGCCCCTCCGGCGATTGAGGAGCCGAGGTCCAGGGGCGGAACCCCCGGCGGGGCCGGGCGGGGCCCGGTTTCGGGGAGGGGCGGGGTGGGGCAGGCAACCCCCCGTGACCGACCGCACCCTCAAAACCCTCGGCTTCGCCGACATCCCCGCCCAACAACCCCTCACCTACCCCGGCCGCCCCATCACCCACCCCACCCTCCTCACCACCGGCGAGCTCTGGGACCTCACCCCCACCCCAGGCCCCCTGGGCACCTGGACGGTCAGCCCACGCCCCGGCAACAACGAAGCCCCCCAAGAGCCACTGGACGCCGTCCTCACCCGCCTCGGCCACCCCCCAACCCCCCACCGCCACCCCGTCATCGCGGTCGGCTCCAACGCCTCCCCCGCCCAGCTCCACCACAAGCTGTCCCGCCCCGGCCACCCGGCCACCGTCCCCATGGTCCCGGTCGACGTACACGGCATCGCGGTCGGCTGCTCGGCCCACATCGGCCGGTACGGCTACGTGGCCTCCGCCCCGTACACGGCGCCCGGCGCCCGTACCCCGCTCGTCATCAGCTGGCTGGACGCCGAGCAGCTGGCGGCCGTGGACGCCACCGAGTACCCCAACTACCGCCGCGTCCTGCTGCCCGGCAGCCAGTACCCGATGGTCATGCCGTCCGGCGAGCGGCTCCGCGGCGCGTACCTCTACGTCGGCGAGCGCGGAGTGCTGATGTCCCCGGACGGCACCGAGCGCCCCCTCCCCGGCGGCGGCGACCAGAGCGCCCTGCTCACCCGCCTGCTCGCCGGCTCACCACGGCTGCGCGCGCTCCTCGGCCCGGACCCGCGCGCCTGGGTCACCCGCGCGGGCGCCGACCCCGCCGTCCGCGGAACCGGCACCCGGATCTTCCAGGAGGAGGGCTGGGCGCTGCCGCAGCCCGACCTTCTCCGCTGTCCGGAGGACGGGCAGCACGGCGGGCCCGGAGGGTGCGGCGGCCCCAAGAGTTACGATGCGCTCTCATCTCCCGAGTAACGGGAACCGTCAAGGCGCCGTTAGGCTCCTAAGCCTCATCGGGGGCGAGCACGCCCGACCCATGCTCATGAGGGGCGGAGAATGATCGAGGCAGTCGGTCTGACGAAGCGCTACGGCGCCAAGACGGCCGTGTACAACCTGTCCTTCCAGGTGAGGCCAGGTGCCGTCACCGGCTTTCTCGGACCCAACGGGTCGGGCAAGTCCACCACTATGCGAATGATCTTGGGCCTCGACGAGCCCACCGCCGGCCATGTCACGGTCGGCGGCTACCCGTTCCGCAAACTCCCCAACGCCCCCCGCCAGGTGGGCGCGCTGCTCGACGCCAAGGCGGTGCACGGCGGCCGCAGCGCCCGCCAGCACCTGCTCTGCCTGGCCCAGCTGTCCGGCATCCCGGCCCGCCGGGTGGACGAGGTGCTGGGCGTGGTGGGCCTCCAGAACGTGGCGCGCAAGCGCTCCAAGGGCTTCTCGCTCGGCATGGGCCAGCGGCTGGGCATCGCGGCCGCCCTCCTCGGCGACCCGCAGGTGCTGCTCTTCGACGAGCCGGTCAACGGTCTGGACCCCGAGGGCATCCTCTGGGTCCGCAACTTCATGAAGCAGCTGGCCTCCGAGGGCCGCACCGTCTTCGTCTCCAGCCATCTGATGAGTGAGATGGCGCTCACCGCCGACCATCTGATCGTGATCGGGCGCGGGCAGCTGCTCGCCGATATGAGCGTCAAGGACTTCATCTCCTACAACTCCGCGGACTTCGCTCGCGTCCGCACCCCCGAGGGCGACCCGGGGCAGCGCGAGAAGCTGACCGCCGCGCTGAGCGAGGCGGGCGGCCAGGTGCTGCCGGAGCAGGACGGCGCGCTGCGGGTGACCGGGCTGCCGCTGCCGCGCATCAGCGATCTTGCGCATGGGGCGGACGTCCGGCTGTGGGAGCTCTCCCCGCACCAGGCGTCGCTGGAAGAGGCGTACATGCGGATGACGCAGGGCGCGGTGGACTACCGCTCGACCATCGACGAGCGCGCCGCACTGCAGCAGCAGATGCCGGGCGCGGTGCCGCAGGGCGGGCCGTACGGCTATGCGCCGGGCGCCCCGGCACAGCAGATGGGCTTCCCGCCGGGGACCATGCTGCCGGGCTACGCCGAACCCCCGGCCCCGCCACAGCAGCACGCCCCGGGCGCCCCGCACACCCCGGGCGCCCCGATGCCCACCACACCGGCGCCCCCGTCCGCCGCTCCGGCCGCCCCCGCGATGCCGCCCACCGCTCCCCCGGCTCAGCCGCCCGCGGCGCCGTCCGCCCCCGCCGATCTGACCAAGAGCGACACCGAGGACGCCCGATGACGACCCCGTACCAGCAGCAGTACCAGGCGCCCGTCCCCCCGCAAGGTCCTCCGCAGGGCGGTCCGCAGGGTGGTCCTCCGCAGATGCCGCCGCAGATGCCGCCGCAGTCGGCCCCGCACCAGCCGGTGCCCTCCGGGCCTCCGTCGCAGCCGTATGCCGGTGTCGGCCCGTACACCTCGCCGATCCCGGTCCGCCAGACCCACCTCGGCAATGCCCTCGCCTCCGAGTGGACCAAGATCAAGTCGGTGCGCTCCACGATCTGGACGCTGAGCGTGATGGTCGCGCTGGTGGCCGGGATCGGCCTTCTGGTGTCGGCGAGCACCAGCGACAGCGACTACCAGACCGTCCCCACCACCCTCCCCGGGTTCTTCGGCACCCTGCTCGGCCAGCTGTGCATCGTCACCCTCGGGGTGCTCGTGATCACCTCCGAGTACGGCACCGGGATGATCCGGACCACCCTCACCGCCTCCCCGCAGCGCTCCCGGGTGCTCACCGCCAAGGCGCTGGTGTTCTTCACCCTCTCGTTCACCACCACGACCCTCGCGCTCGCGCTGGTGGCCTTCGCCAGTGCCGGGATGCACAGCGGTCCGGGTGTCCAGGAGCCGACGAGTGACCAGCTCCTGGGCTCGACGATCGGCGCGGGGCTCTATGTGTCGCTGCTGGGGCTGCTCTCGCTGGCCGTCGGCTCCATGCTGCGGCACTCCGCGGGCGCGATCACCACGATGCTCGGTGTGGTGCTGCTCCCGGCCATCCTCCCCGCGTTCCTGATGATGTCGGACAGCCTCCGCGAGCTGGGGGAGAAGATGCAGGAGTACTCCTCGCCCCAGGCGCTGGCCTCCCTCTTCCGGATCGACGAGAGCCTGAACAGCGGCTGGCCCCAGCTGTGGGGGCTGGCCGGAGTCACGGCGGGGGCGATGATCGCCGCCTATGTGCTGCTGGAGAAGCGCGACGTGTAGGGCTCGCGGCGCCTGAGCCGGATGCGCGGCCCGAGCCGGATGCGGGGCGCCCGAGCCGGACGTACCGCGCCCGAGTCAATGTCGCGGTGCGTTACGGGACCGCTGGAGCTTCGCGCTCCGGCGGTCCCGTGCGTTCCAGCACGCCTTGTGCCAGTGGCGGCGGTCGTCCGCGCCCATGTGCTGCTGCCAGGCGACCACATGCGCCACCCCCGGCGGAATCTCCTGGTCGCAGCCCGGGCAGCGGTAGTGCTTGGCGGCCGCCCCGCCGCCGACCTGCCGGACCACCCACTCCTCCCCCTGCCAGGTCTCCATGCTGTCGAGGCCATAACGGTCCGTGCTCTCGTGGCCGACGGGCTTCTCGCCGCCTCGCGAGCGGTTTCGGCGTGGAGACACGGGGCACCTCGACAGAGCTTGAGCTAACGGGCTGTGACCAGCGTACGCGCTACGGTCACCCTCCGGGAAAGCCGTCGTCCACACCCGTCCTCTGATCATCATGAAAACTTCATGCCCGGCCGTGCCCTTGGCACGTGTCAGGCGTTAATGCCTATGGGGGGATGCCCGCGCCGGCACTTCAGCCGCGACAAGGAGGCAGTTTCACGATGGATGTGGGGGCTTTCATCCTGGCCGCTCAATTCCCAGGCCAGGGACAGGAGGAGGCGCTGCACCGGGCGGTGCGGTCGGCCGAACTCTCCGAGGAGACCGGGCTGGACGCGGTCTGGGTCGCCGAGCACCACTTCGTTCCATACGGCGTCTGCCCGTCCGCGGTCACCCTCGCCGCGCTGCTGCTGGGACGTACCCGCCGGATCGGCGTCGGTACGGCGGTGAGCGTACTGCCGACCGCGCATCCCGTCGCGCTGGGTGAGCAGGCGGCACTGCTCCATCTCCTGTCCGGGGGCCGGTTCACGCTGGGTGTCGGCCGCGGCGGGCCCTGGGTGGACCTCGAGGTCTTCGGCTCGGGTCTGCGGGCATACGAGCGGGGCTTCCCCGAATCGCTCGATCTGCTGCTGCGCTGGCTGCGCGAGCCCCGGGTGGGGGCCGACGGCGAGCGGTTCGCCTTCCGCGAGGTGGCGGTGGTGCCGCGCCCCGACGACGCCCTCGCCGGGCCGGTGGTGGGCGCCCCGCCGGTGGTCGTCGCCTGCACCTCGCCCACCAGTGTGCGGCTGGCCGCCGAGCGCGGGCTGCCCATGCTGCTCGGCATGCACTGCGGGGACGAGGAGAAGGCCGAGGTGGTCGGCCTGTGGCGGAAGTCCGCGCTGGCGGCGGGCCGTTCACCGGAGCACGTCGAGGCGGTGGCGGCGCGCCATGTCTCGGCCGGGGTGGTGCAGATCGCGGACACCCGCCCCGCGGCGGCCGAGATCCTGACCAAGGCGATGCCCGGCTGGCTGCGGCAGGGTCTTGAGGCGCATGTGACGGTCGACGGCCGGGAGCGCCGGATGCGCGACCCGGTGGCCTACGCGGAGCTGCTGTGCGAGCTGCATCCGGTGGGCTCGCCGCGGCTGTGCGCCGACCGGCTGGCGGCGACCGCCGAGCGCACCGGGATCCACCGGTTCGCGCTGCTGGTCGAGGGGTCGGGCGATCTGACGGCCACGGAGGAGAACGTACGACGGCTCGGTGGTGAGGTGCTGCCGCTCCTGCGCTGATACACCTCCCCCTGGTGGAGCGGCAGCGTACGTCCCGTCAGCAGTCGCGGAGTTCGGGTGACTGGTTGAGCAGTTGCCCCCGGACCGAGGTGAAGCGGGCGAGGCGCTCGTCGGCCGATGCGTCCATCGGGAAGACCGCCACCCGGTGACAGTTCTGGAAGGCCAGCCGCACCCCGAAGTGGCGCTGCAGCGCGCCGCGTATCGCGTCGCTGGCGAGTGCGCGGAGCAGTTGACCGCGTGCCTGCTCATCGGGCGGCGGCGTCTGGTTGTCGGCGAACTCCCCGCCGTCCACCTTCAGCTGGGCCACCAACGAGCTGATCATCTCCCATGCGTACGGTAGGGAGTTCCGGACGCAGTCGACGAAGGCCGCTTCGTCGACCTCGCCTCGCTCGGCCTGTTCGAGCAGGGCCGGTGAGACGTCGAGCGACATGGGTTCTCCTCTCGCGACCCCGCGCGCGGGGTCTCAGGGATGGGAAGGGCGGACGGCGACGCAGCGTACCCGTCCGACGACCGCCCGCTTCAACGGTAATTCGGCCACTGCGCCCGCACCAGGAGAATGGGCACACAACCAGCCATCGCCGAAGGGGTCCATCGGCGGACGAATCGCGTGCGGCGGTGGTGGTCGAGTAGCGTTGCCGACCATGCGTCTCGTCATCGCCCGGTGCTCGGTGGACTACGCCGGCCGCCTCACCGCCCACCTCCCCTCGGCACCCCGTCTGATCCTGGTCAAGGCCGACGGCAGTGTGTCCATCCACGCGGACGACAGGGCTTACAAACCCCTCAACTGGATGTCTCCGCCGTGCACGCTGAAGGAAGGCGACGACGATGTGTGGACGGTCGTGAACAAGGCGGGCGAGAAGCTCATCATCACCATGCAGGAGGTCATCCATGACTCCTCGCACGAACTCGGCGTCGACCCCGGCCTGATCAAGGACGGTGTCGAGGCCCATCTGCAGGAGCTGCTCGCCGATCGTATCGAGACACTTGGCGATGGCTGGACGCTTATTCGGCGTGAATACCCCACAGCCATCGGCCCCGTGGACATTCTCTGCCGCGACTCGGACGGGGCGACGGTCGCCGTGGAGATCAAACGCCGTGGTGAGATCGACGGTGTCGAGCAGCTCACCCGCTATCTCGAACTCCTCAACCGGGACCCGCACCTCGCCCCGGTGAAGGGCATCTTCGCCGCCCAGGAGATCAAACCCCAGGCGCGCGTCCTCGCCACGGACCGGGGCATCGGCTGTGTGGTGCTGGACTACGACGCGCTCCGCGGCATCGAGGACGACAAGCTCCGGCTCTTCTGACGCGGGACCCACTCGGACGCGAGAGGCCGGGGCCGCGAGGCCCCGGCCTCCTTGCCGTCGTACGGCCTCACGCCCGGCCCTCGAAGCCGGGCCCCGACGAGGCGCCCGGCGGCCCACCCGGGGGAGCCGCACAGCGTTGCTTTCCCCTCCCCGCCCCTTCCCGCTACCAAGGGCTCCGCCCCTGGACCCCGAAGTCTCGGGCAGCCCCGGTGCGGGGCGTGGGGCAGAGCCCCGATCCGGGGCCTGAGGCGGAGCCTCGATCCGGGGCCTGGGGCAAAGTCAGGACCTGGGGCGGAGCCTCGGTCCGGGGCGGAGCCTCGGTCCGAGGTCTCGGGCGGCCCGATCCGAGGCCTGGGGCGGAGCCCCAATCCGGGACCTGAGGCAGAGCTCCCACCCGAGGTCCGGGGCCACCCGGGACCTGGGGCGGAGCCTCGGTCCGGGGTCTCGGGCGGCCCGATCCGAGGCCTGAGGCAGAGCCCCGAACCGGGGTCCGGAGCGGAGCCCCCATCCGGGACCTGGGGCGGATCCCCCGTCCGGGGTCTCGGGCGGCCCGATCCGAGGCCTGAGGCAGAGCCCCATCCGGGGCCTGGGGCGGATCCCCCGTCCGCGGTCTGGGCAGAACCCCGATCCC